>CAXUCQ010000112.1:0-8281 GCA_964249295.1 uncultured Armatimonadales bacterium
CTCGGCAGGACCCCTGCGAAGCCGAAGAATGAGGCGAAGCAAGGAGGCGGGTTCCGGGCGACACGGTCCCCTACGGCGTCAGCACGACCTTGATGCAGCCGTCTTTCTTGTTCTTGAAGATCTCGTACATCTCCGGCGCTTCGGCCAGCTTCTTGCGGTGCGTGATGATGAACCGGGGATCGATGTCGCCCTTCTCGATATGCTCCATCAGCGGCTTCAGGTAGCGCATGACGTGGGTCTGGCCCATCTTGAAGGTCAGGCCCTTGTTCATGGCCGCGCCGAAGGGGATCTTGTCGAGCAAGCCGCCGTAGACGCCCGGCACCGAAACCGTGCCGCCCTTGCGGCAGTTGAGGATGGCCTGGCGCAGCACGTTCGGGCGGTCCGTCGCCATCCGCAGGCCCATCTTGGCCCAGTCGTACAGCTCGCCGGGGCTGGTGCCGTGGGCCTCCATGCCGACGGCGTCGATGCACGCATCGGGGCCGCGCCCGCCGGTCAGGTCCTGCAGGACGCCGGTCACGTCGTCGGTGTCCAGGTTGATCGTCTTGACGCGCGGATCGGTCGCCGCGAGCGCCAGCCGCTCGGGGACGCTGTCGATCACAACGACCTGCTCGGCACCGAGCATCAGGGCGCTCTTGACGGCGAACTGGCCGACGGGTCCGGCGCCCCAGATGGCGACCGTGTCACCGGGCTGGATGTCGCAGTTCTCCGCCGCCATGTAGCCCGTCGGGAAGATGTCGGTCAGGAAGACGACCTGCTCATCGGTCAGCGACTCGGGGACCTTGTACGGGCCGACGTCGGCGAACGGGACGCGGACGTATTCGGCCTGGCCCCCGGCGTAGCCGCCGAGCATATGGGTGTACCCGAACAGGCCCGAGGGCGAGTGGCCCATCATCTGCTCGGCGATCTCGGCGTTGGGGTTGGAATTGTCGCACAAGGACCACAACTGCTTGTTGCAGAAGAAACAACTGCCGCAGGCGATGGTGAACGGGATCACGACCCGGTCGCCCTTTTTCAATGTTTTGACTTCGGCGCCGGTCTCGACGACTTCGCCCATGAACTCATGGCCGACGATGTCGCCGGCTTCCATGGTCGGCATGACGCCGTCATACAGGTGCAGGTCCGAGCCGCAGATGCAGGTCGTCGTGACCTTGATGATGGCGTCGGTCGGAAGGAGTATCTTGGGATCGGGGACGTTGTCGACGCTGACGTGATGCTTGCCGTGCCAGACGAGTGCTTTCATTTGATCTTGTTCTCCACCGCCGCCTGCAGCGCCTTGGCGCTCAGGCTGCGCTTGCCAGCCGACTGGCCGTCCACGGTCGGCAGCGAGCCGGTCTCCATCAGGTTCTTGAAGTGGCGCAGGTCGTTGTCGACCTGCTGGTTCGGCTCCTCGCCGAAGAGTTTGGCGATGGCCGCGCCCAACTGGCCCGCCGGGGGCTGGTACGACAGCGACACGTGGACCTCGGTCCCACGCCCCTGCGGGGCGTTTTTGAACGTCACCGCGCCCACGCTCTCCACGTCCGCGCCGGGCAGCGACTTCCACGCGATCAGCGTGTTGGGGACCTCGTTAATGATCTCGGCGTCCCACTCGACGGTCTTGCCGAAGGGCGCCCGCGCGACCCAGTGCGACTTGCCGCCGCCCGTCACCGTCACGGCGTCCAGGTGCCGCATGAACCGGGGCAGGTTCTCGAAGTTGCGCCAGAAGGCGTACAGTTCTTCGGCGGGCTTACCGACCGTGATGGCCTTTTTGACCTTGATGCCCTGCTCGTTCTGCACGCCCTTCGGCCCCTTGACGACGTTGCCCGAGTCGGCGACGGGCTTGTCCGCGCGCTCGTTCGACCCCGCCGTGCTGATGCCCAGCGCGCTGTACGCCGCGCAGTGACCCGTGCTGCCCCGCGCCAGCAGGCTGCCGCCCAGCGCCGCCAGGCCGTACCCGGCCTTGTCCTTGCGCAGCAGGCCGTAGGTGACTAAGGCGCCGCCCGCGAACGCCGAGGTCCAGCGCTCCCAGCTTGCGACGTTGATTTTGCTGTCTTGTTGTGTGTCGTCCATGCTCACCTCTCCTCGATGTCGAGCGGAGACTGAAATCTCACTCGCTCCCCGTCAGGGTACCACCGTGAGGGGTCGGATAAACCGGGCAGGCGTGGGATGGAACGGGCAGGCGCACGAACGCCTCCGGCGCGTGTCCGTCGGGGGCGCTGTCGGGGGTCGCGGGCCGTCAGGCGTCGGCTTTGCGGCGTCGAGCGCGCAGAGCCAGCCCCGTCAGGCCAAGCACGCCGACGCCGAGCGCGGCAAACTGAGAGGGTTCGGGGGCGGCAACAAGCGTAACACACTCGGACCGCTTTCCAGGTCAACCACTTCGCCGGTGACGCTCTGACCACCTTGTCGTAATGGCAGGGCGAGGGACAGAAAGAAACAGGATGAGATTGCGGACGTTTGAGCAACACTTGAGAGAAGCTGAGTGATCCAGGGTATGCCGTCGCTTCTACGGAAGCGGCGCTGGAAGACGGCGGCATCGAGAGTTCCTGTACGCGCTCCGTGAGGTCGCCGTCGCCTGGGGCGGCCTGCAGAGAGTCGCCGCCGAAACCGGGCGGGGGCGGGAAAGTCTGTATCCATTTCTCCCCAAGCAAGGCAATCCGCGCCTGAAGACGCTGGAAGGCATTTTGCAGGCGGTGGGGATGCGAAGCGCCGTCGTTCGAGGAGGTGCGGGCCTCGCGGAGCGTCAAACTGACGCTGTCGCAGCCTCGATGTGACGGCGTTAGCGGCCCGCATCATCGGGTATAATGGAAGGCGAATTGTTGCTGAGGCTTCGGTGGGTATCTGTCCACCGAGGCCTTTTGGCGCGTGTCATCTTGAAACGAGAGTAGAAGGGGACGCTGCATGGAGCTGCGCGGACTGCCGGGACTGGCGGAAGATTATCCCGTTTACCGGGAACTGAGGGAACGGGTCGCCCGGGGGGGCGTGACGCAGGTCGAAGGGCTGCCGCTGCCGGCCAAAGCGTGGCTGCTGGCGCAGCTGGGGCGCGAAACCAACCGGCCCCTGGTCGTCATCACCTACAACAGCGAACAGGCGCAGCGATTGTGCGCGGACCTGGCCCGCTACGGCGTCGCCGAGGACGAGGTGGCGAGCCTGGTGTCGAGCACCGAGACGCTGGTCTTCGCCGACGGGCCGCCCGACCTGGGGCAGACGGGGATGCGGATCTCGGCGCTGCAGAAGCTGGCGCGCGGGCAGGCGCGCGTGGCCGTCGGCCCCATCGGGGCGTGGCTGCAGCGCACGGTGCGTCCCGAGTTGATGCGGGACCGGCGCGCACAGCTCAGCGTCGGCGCGACGACGGACATCGGCGCTCTGGAGAAGACGCTGGTCGAATTCGGCTACGAGCGGGTCGAGGCCGTCGAGCAGGCCGGGCAGTGGACCCGGCGCGGCGGCATCCTGGACGTGTTCCCCGGCGACGCCCGGCAGCCGTTCCGCGTGGACTTCTTCGGCGACGACATCGAGAGCATCCGGCCTTTTGAAGTGGAGACGCAGCGTTCGTCCGGCAAAGTGGAAAGCCTGGAAGTCAGCGCCGTCCGCGAGATTCCCTATGACGCCGAGGCCGTGCGCCGCGCCGTCGTCCTGCTGCAGAAGGAACTGCCCGCCCGCGCGAAAGCCTTGCGCAAGGCCAACGAGGACGAGCGCGGCGAGGAGCACGCGCAGCGTCTGGAGGAGCGCATCGAGGGCGACATCGCGCAGATTGACGCCCGCGCCTATTTCGACGGCATGGAATACTACCTGCCGTACCTGTACCCCGATGCCGTGTGCGCCCTCGATTATGTCCCCGAGCGGGCGATCTTGGTGCTGGACGAGCCGACCCAAGCTAAGGCCCGCTGGGAGCAGACCGAGAAGGAGATCGCGGAGATCGCCGAAACGCGCGCGGCGCGCGGCGAGTGGCTCCAGCCCGACACCCCCCACGCCTGCCCGTTCGAGACGCTGCTGAGCGCCGCGCCGAAGGCGAACGCGACCGTGCTGCTGTCCCTGCTCGCGCGGGGCCTGGAAGGCCTGAAGGTCGACGAAAGCCTCACGACGCAGGGCGGGGGCATGGAGAACTTCGCGGGCCGCCTGCCCGCGTTCTTCGAGGCGCTCGACGCCTGGCTCGGCGCAAAGTTCCGCTGCGTGATCGTGACCGAGCAGGCCCAGCGGATGCGCGACATCCTGCGCGAGCACAAGATCGCGCCGGCCCCGGCGGAGCGGCTCGAACCCGGCGGCGAGGCGGGCGTGTACGTGCTCGACGGGTCGCTGCAGTCCGGGTTCAAGCTGCCCGAGGCGAACCTGATGGTCGCCACCGATCAGGACATCATGGGCCACCGGGTCCACCAGAAGCCGCAGAAGCGGGTCTTCAAGGAGGGCCTAAAGATCACGTCGTATCTCGAACTGCGCGAGGGCGACTTTGTCGTTCACATCAACCACGGCATCGGGCGCTATTCGGGCATCACGCGGCTGAAAGGGACGGACGGCGCGCAGCGCGATTATCTGCTGCTGGAATACGCCGAGGGCGACAAGGTCTACGTGCCGACCGATCAGGTCGACCGGGTCCAGAAGTACATCGGGTCGGCGGACTCGCCGCCGCAGATCACGCGCCTGCACTCCGGCGACTGGTCGCGGGCCACCAAGCGCGCCAAGAAGCAGGTCGCGGAGATGGCCGCCGAACTGATCAAGCTGTACGCCGCCCGCAAGGCCGCCGGCCGGCCGCCCCTGCCGCCGGACACGCCCTGGCAGCAGGAGATGGAGGACGCCTTTCCCTACGACGAGACGCCCGACCAGTTGACGGCCATCGAGGACATCAAGAAGGACCTGGAAGACGACAAGCCGATGGACCGATTGATCTGCGGCGACGTCGGCTTCGGCAAGACCGAGGTGGCGATGCGGGCGGCGTTCAAGGTGGCGAGTTCGGGCCGTCAGGTCGCCGTGCTCTGCCCGACGACCATTTTGGCCCAGCAGCATCTGGGCACGTTCCGCCAGAGATTGGCCGCGTACCCGGTCCGGGTCGAGATGCTGTCGCGCTTCGTCTCCAAGTCCGAGTCCGCGGAGACGCTGAAGGGGCTGGCCGACGGCACCGTCGACATCGTCATCGGCACGCACAAGTTGCTGGGCAAGGACGTCAAGTTCGATCGCCTGGGGATGCTGATCGTCGATGAAGAACAGCGGTTCGGCGTCGCGCATAAAGAGCGCATCAAGACCATGCGGAAGAACGTGGACGTGCTGACGCTGTCGGCGACGCCCATCCCGCGCACCCTGCACATGTCGCTGTCCGGGATACGCGACATGTCGCTGATCGACGACCCGCCGGAGGGCCGGATGCCGATCAAGACCCACGTCCGCGAGTACGACGACGAACTGGTCCGCGAGGTGATCCTGCGCGAGCTGGACCGGGGCGGCCAGATCTACTTCCTGCACAACCGCGTCGAGAGCATCTCGCACACCGCCGAGAAGATTCGGCGCTTAGCCCCGACGGCCAAGGTCGAGTTCGCGCACGGGCAGATGCACGAGGACGACCTGGAAGACGTCATGGTCCGGTTCTCGGACAACGACTTCCAGATCCTGGTCTGCACGACCATCATCGAGAGCGGCCTGGACATCCCCAACGTCAACACGATCATCGTGGACAACGCCGACAAGTTGGGGCTGGGCGCATTGTATCAGTTGCGGGGCCGCATCGGGCGCTCCAACAAGCAGGGCTACGCCTACCTGCTGTACCGTCGGGACAAAGTGCTGACCGAGGTGGCCGAAAAGCGCCTGGGCGCGCTGCGCGAGTTTTCCGACCTGGGGAGCGGCTATAAAGTGGCCCTGCGGGATTTGGAGATTCGCGGCGCGGGCAACCTCTTGGGCGCGGAGCAGTCCGGCACGGTCGCCACGGTCGGCTTCGACCTATACACGCAGCTCTTGTCGCACGCCATCAACGAGCTCAAGGGCGAGGACATGGAGGTGGAGACCGACCTGCCGGGCGTGACGCTGCCGCTCGACGCCCTAATCCCCAGCGTCTACGTCCCGAGCGAGGCCGAGCGCATCCTGATGTACAAGAAGCTGGCCGCCGTCCGGCGCATGGACGACGTGCAGCGCATCCAGGACGAGCTGGAAGACCGCTACGGCGACCCCCCGAAGCCGGTCTGGAATATGCTCGCCCTGCTGCGCCTGCGCCTGCGGGCGGCCGCCGTCGGCATTGGCAACATCGTCGCCGAGAAGCGCCGCGTCGCCATCCGCTTCCAGGGGACGCATCTGACTCAGGACGCGATCAAGAAGCTGGCCCGGACCTATATGCAGCACCAGTTCCTGCCGGACGTGGTCTTCCTGGCGACCCCGGACAACCCGGCCCGGATGCTGCAGGCCGTCGAGGAGATGGTGGAGATCCTCGCGGGCGCCCTGCCGCCGCGTCCTGAGACCGCCAAGATGCCCGCCAGGCCGTCGCCCGTCGCGGCACTGCTCGCCGAGCCGGACGCGCCCAAGTCCGCCGCCCCGAAGAGCGGTGGCCCCAAAGGCGGCAAGCCGAAAACGACGTCCGAGGCCAAGCCCGACGACAGCAAGACGCGCAACCTGGTCAGCAACCAGGTCTCCGCGCGGCGGCGCGGCTACATCGGGCGGCGCAACGGATAGGGGAGGGCGTCAAGCGCCGTCTCGTGCAGAGTACCGGATTGATGACGGAGTCAGGCCCGGCCTTCAGGGCCGGGCCTTTTCTTGCCTTGCGCTTTCTGTCGCGTGGATCGCCCCTAGAGCAGTTTGTCCTGGGTGATGGGGAGGTCGCGGATGCGCTTGCCCGTCGCGTGGTAGACGGCGTTGGCGACGGCGGCGGCGACGCCGGTGATGCCGATCTCGCCGATGCCGTGCGCGCCCAAGGGGGTGTGCGGGTCGGGGGTGTCGAGCCAGCAGACCTCGATCTTGGGGACGTCGGCGTGGACAGGGACGTGGTACTCGGCCAGGCTGGGGTTGGCGATGCGGCCCGTGCGCTCGTCGAACAAGGTTTCTTCGGTCAGGGCCGCGCCCAGCCCCATGATGATGCCGCCCCGGAACTGGGACGCAGCGGTTTTGGGGTTGAGGATGCGGCCCGTGTCGAAGGCACCCACGAAGCGCGACACGCGGGCCTCGCCGGTGCGCTCGTGGACGCGCACCTCGCAGAACTGCGCGCCGTAGGACCCCATGGAATACTTCATAGACTCCAGAGGCGGCCCCGACTCGGCCAGCGCCTCGACGGCGTCGCGCTTGAGCCGCGCCATCAGGACGACGTAGGCCTCGCCGGCGCCGGGGCGGTCCCGGCGGAACAGGCCGCCGTCGCGGGCCGTGACGTCCTCGAACTTCGCGCCGGTGAGGGGCGAAGTGCCGTCTTTGGCGGCCAGGGCGAGCAGGTCGCGGTGCAGCTTCTCGCAGGCCTGCTGCACGGCCAGGGCGCCGCTGATGGTCTGGTTGGACCCACCGGCCACGGGGGCCTGGGGCAGATCGGTGTCGCCGTACGCGAAGCGGATCTTCTCCATCGGCAGCCCCAGGCGCTCGGCGGCGTGCTGGGTCTGCACGGTCGCCGTCCCCATGCCCATCTCCTGGGCGCCGCACTGCACGACGGCAGTGCCGTCGGCATGGAGGCGGACGCGGGCGGCGGCGGGGTAGCGGTAGGCGGGGTAGAAGGCCGTCGCGACGCCCTGGCCGATCAGCCACGGGCCGTCGCGCTGGGAGCGGGGCGCGACGGGGCGATTTTGCCAGCCGAACTTCTCCGCGCCGAGCGCGTAGGCTTCTTTCAGATGGCGGCTGGAGAACGGCGTCCCTTTGGCCGGGTCGGTCTGGGCGTCGTTGCGGAGCCTGAGTTCGACGGGGTCCAGGCCCAGTTCGTAGGACAGCTCATCCAAAGCGGACTCCAGGGCGAACGTACCGATGGACTCGCCGGGCGCGCGCATGAACGTGTTCGGGGTAGCGTCGAGGTCCATGACGATTTGGCTGATGAGCAGGGTCTCCGAGGCGTACAGGCGGCGCGCGGGGAAGGAGAACTGCTCGGCGAAGTCGTTGGTCTTGGTCGTGGCCGTCACGCCGGTGTGGATGAGCGCGGTCAGCCGGCCGTCCGCGTCCGCGCCCAGGGCGACGCGCTGCTCGGACGGGGGGCGCCCGCCGACGATGCGGAAGACGCCCTCGCGGGACACGGCCAGCCGGACCGGGCGGCCCACGACCTGGGCGGCCAGGGCGAACAGCGGGACGTGGCTCCACATGGACCCCTTGCCGGCGCACCCGCCGCCGCCGGAGGGGGCCAGGACGCGGCCGGGATCTGTTTTGCGGTTGG
>CAXUCQ010000113.1:0-8198 GCA_964249295.1 uncultured Armatimonadales bacterium
TGGGGGGGGTGATGTAGGCGGCGTGCCTGCCCTCGGCGGCGACGGGGTCGCGGGCGGGGGGGTCGGTCGGCTCGCGGTCAAAGCCCTCCTCGTACCAGCCCCACGGGACCGATGCCCCGCCGGAGCGCCCGACATCGGCGACGTCATCAGCGACATCGCCCAGGTCGATCTGGAGGGCTTTGTCCGCCCTAGCGATGTGCGGCAACGACTTGCCCGCCAGCGTCAGCGGTAGCGTCGCATAGGTCAGGTTGTCCTGAATGGCCGCGCCGGGGAAGTCGGAGGGGTTGACCGGCATCCGTCCGAGCAGCGTGGTGTCCGCGGGCGACCCCCAGAACGGGGCGGCGTCGTTGAGCACCGGCACGCCCGGCCCGACGGCCCCGCTGCCTCTCACCGCCTGTTCCGGGTGCAGCATCCACTGGGTCGCGCCCGTCTGCGCCCCCAAAATCGACAGGTTGCCGGGCGTGGACGGCCCGGTCATCAGTTGAAAGATGTGGTCGAACAGAACAAACCGATCGGCGTAGCGCCACAAAAAAGGAACGGTGTCGCCGTCCTCGTAGGCCATCGAAAGCTCACCGAACTGCTTGGCCTTGAGCGAGGGGCTGCCTATCTTACTGTACTTCTTCTCTTCCGTGACTGCAAATCGGTCCATCCGAGCCGTCCCGCCTAACACGTCCATCTTGGCGACGATGCGCGGGTGCGAGTGGTCGACGTCGTCGGTGTCCGAGGCGTACTCCGCCGGGCCGATGCGGAACGGATGGATGGTCGTCAGCGTGCCATCGGTGTTGATAAGCGTCTGGGTGAAGCCGGGCGTGCGGGCCGGGGGCTGTGAGTACAGGCCGTCCGCGCCGGGGAACGTGCCGAAATAGGAGTCGAACGACCGGTTCTCCTGGTACAGCACGAAGACGTATTTGACCTTTCGGCGCAGCAGTCGAATCTCGCGTGTCCGGGTCAGGGGTGGCTCCCGGTCGGCGGGAACAACGGCACGGAGCATTGCCCCGTCCGGCGTGACGCCTCGCGCCTGAGTGTGAGCGGCGGACTGCCCGCTCGCCGGCGACAGGGTGGATGCCGCAAGCAGCAGCACCGCCAATCGCCGTCGGCAGACGCGCGTCCTGCATTTCATGTACGCGGGCTTGGCGGTCATCCCATGAGCCGCTGTTTGTGATCGCGGAGCATGGCCTGGTACTCCGAAGAAAGCATGTTGTTGGCCCACATGATCACGGCGTTCTCGTTGTTGTCGCTGTAATAGCGCTTGCGGACGGCCACGTCTTCGAAGCCGTACTTCAGGTACAGGTTGTGGGCGACGGTGTTGTGTTCGCGGACTTCCAGGGTGGCCCGAGAGGCGCCCCGTGACAGCCCTTCCTCCAGGATGTCCAGCAGCAGGCGCTCGCCGATCTTGCGCCCCCGGCAGGAAGGATCGACCGCGATGGTGGTGACGTGAATCTCGTCCATGATGACCCACATGCCGGCGTAGCCGACGACCGTGCCGATCTCATCTTTCGCGGCCGTGTAGTAGGCGTTGGGGTTGCCGATCTCAGTCACGTAAGCGCCCGAACTCCAGGGCAGGGTGTAACAGCGCCGCTCCAAACGGGACACGTGCTCGATGTCTTCCAATCTCATGCGCGCGACTCGGACCGGGGAACGTGGGGGCCACTGGTCTTCAGAGGCGCGTTGTGTTTGAGGCGGGGTATCGATCATGACAGTTCGATGGTCTTCTCTGGGTCAGTGACGGCGGGGACCGAACCTGGGCCTTCAATCCAGCAGATGCCGCCGACGAAATGTTCTTTCTTCCAGATCGGGACCGTCGCTTTGAGCGTGTCCATCAGCCAGGAACAGGCGGTGAACGCTTCCGCGCGGTGCGGCGAGGCGACGGCGACGGCGACGCTGCACTCGCCGATCTCCAGCCGGCCCAGGCGGTGCGCGACGGCGCAGCGGACGCCCCACCGCTCCTCCGCCTGTTGGGCCAGCGTCCAGAGCTGCTTGCGGGCGAGCGGGGCATAGGCTTCGTATTCCAGGTACAGCACCTGCCGCCCCTGGGCGTTGTCCCGGACAAGCCCCGCGAACGAAACGACAGCCCCAAAGCCGGGCGCTTCGACACTGCGGGCGACGTCGGCGGTGTCGATGCGCTCGTCTGTCAGCGACGCTTCAGGCATCACACCGGCCCTCACGCCCGCCGCTCATCGGCGGCATCCAAGCCACCTCGTCTCCGTGCCGGAGGACCGTGTCGGCGTCGGCGAACTCGGCATTGACGGCGACTCTGCCGTGTGTCAGCAGATCCGGCAGGCCTGTATGGTCCTGTTCCAGTTGCCGGGCCAACATGCCGACCGTGGCGCCCGTGGGAACTGCCATCCGCCGTTCGCGGCTGCCGACGATATCTTGATAATGTGCGAAAAACAGCGCGTTGATGGTCATCAAAGTGTCGAAAGCGTCCCGAGCGAATCATACCCGAAAGCGTGGTGTTTTCTCCACGCCCGAACGCCTACAGGATGTACCGGCTCAGGTCTTCGTTCTTCACGATGTCGTCGAGTTTCTCCCGAACGTAGGCACCGTCGATGGTCCGCTGCTTTTCTTCCATGTCCGGAGCCTCGAACGATAGGTCGTCCAGCAGGCGCTCCATGATCGTGTGCAGCCGCCGGGCGCCGATGTTCTCCATCTGTGAGTTCACCTCGGCGGCGACGCGGGCGATCTCCAGAATGGAATCGTCGGTGAAGTCGATGGCGACGCCTTCCGTCGCGAGCAGGCCCTGGTACTGCTTGATCAGGGCGTTGCGCGGCTCGGTGAGGATGCGGCGGAAATCGTCCTGCGTCAGATTCTCCAACTCGACGCGGATCGGCAGGCGGCCCTGCAGCTCCGGGATGAGGTCGGACGGCTTGGACAGGTGAAAGGCGCCGGCGGCGATGAACAGAATGAAGTCGGTCCTGACCGGCCCCTGCTTGGTCTGGACCGTACTGCCCTCGATGATGGGCAGGATGTCGCGCTGAACCCCCTCCCGTGAGACGTCCGGCCCGCTCCCGCCGCCCGCGCCGCGCCCGGCGACCTTGTCCATCTCATCGACGAAGATGATGCCGCTCTGCTCCGCGCGCTCGACGGCCTCGCGGGTGAGCTGGTCCTGGTCGATCAGGGAACGCGCCTCTTCGGCGGTGAAGTGTTCACGGGCTTCTTTGATCGTGAGCGTTTTCTTCTTGCGCTTCTTCGGCATGAGGGAGCCGAGCATCCCCTGCATGTCCATGCCGCCTGCCTCGTCGCCGCCCTGGGGGCCGCCGAAGACCTGCAGGAAGGGCGGCGCGGCGCTCTCCTCGACCTCGATCTCAACCGTGTCGCCGTCTTTGACCCCCGAGGCGATCTGCTGACGCAGGCGGTCCCGGACCCGGCCCTCCTGCTCGGCGCGCTTTTTCCGGTACTCATCGTCCCCGTCGTCTTCACCTGTGGCCGTCTTGCTCGGCTCTGGTTCGGGCGGCGCCGGGGCCGAGCCGCGCGCAAACCACTGGTTCAGAGCCTCCATGACGTTGTCCGTCTGCGCCTGCACCTGGCCGACGGCCTTCTGGACGCGCTCCCGGCCGCGCGGCTGAAGGATGTCCAGGATGCGCTCGACGGCGCGTTCGTCGGCGCGCTCCTTGACCTCCTCCGTTTTCTCCTTCTCGACCATCCGCAGCGAGACCTGGACGAGATCGCGGACCATCGAATCGACGTCCCGCCCGACGTAGCCGACCTCGGTGAACTTCGTCGCCTCGACTTTGACGAACGGGGCGCGGGCGAGCACGGCGAGCCGACGGGCGATCTCGGTCTTCCCGACACCGGTGGGGCCGATCATCAGGATGTTCTTCGGGATGACCTCGTCGCGCAGGTCGTCGCCCAGCAGGCGGCGGCGGTAGCGGTTGCGGAGGGCGATGGCGACGGCGCGTTTGGCGGCGGCCTGGCCGACGATGTATTTGTCGAGTTCCGCGACGATCTGGCGCGGCGTGAGGTCTTCCATAGATGTCCTGGCTTTGGTTTTCAGTAGTATACCCGGCGCGGCGCTCACGGGCCTTTGTCGATGGCGTCGGCCAGAGGACGCGCGCCGTAAGAGGCGAGCAGAGTCGCCTCCGGGCCGCGCAGGTCCTTCGGAGGAATCAGCGCCTCCGGGAGACGGATCAGCCCGGCGAGGTTGCCCGCGCTGGGGCTGAGCGAAGTCAGCGCGTCCAGGACGGGGCCGGGCGTGCCGAAGGGCGCGGCGTTCCGCAACGTCAGCGGGTCGGTGCGCGACAGCGGCAGGCTCCGGTCGGCGGAAACGGCGGCGTGCATCCCGGCGGCCAGCCCGCCGAGGGCGGTGGCCCAGACGGCGTCGCCGCCTTCCGTGATTTTCATCCAGGAAGCCACGCCGGACAGATGCGCGTCGGCGTCCGTCTTCAGTTCCTGGGCCTCATCGATCGTCCCCATGACGGTGGCCGTGTTGGGATCGGACGTGAGAAAACTTTTGGCGTCTTTGGACAGCACCAGGGGGTGGCTGAGGCGGTCTGCCGCGCGTCCCGCCCACGTCTGCAAAGCCTCCGGCGCACCGAGGGCGCGCAGCATCCCGGCGGCCTGCCGGTAGGCGCGCTGTTCCGTCGCCCGGAGGCTCTCGGATTGCTTCGCCAGCCTGCCGACTTCGCTGACGCCCTGCACATCGTCCGTGATCGTCTTCAGGCCCTTCACGGCCTGAAGGAACTGTTCCGTCTGGGCGGCAGGCTCCTGCAGCGCGTACCCGAGTTGGAACGCCTGCTGCTGTGCCGCCGGGACCGCCGAGGTCGCGGGTCCATGGGCGTGGGCCGCGAGGGGCAGACAGAGAAGACCCCCGAGCGCCCATGAACGGCAGAAGTGAGTGAGAAACGGGTGTCTCATAGCTCGTCCACCGTGATGTTGCCGTTGGTGTAGATGCAGATGTCGGCGGCCACGCGCAACGCCTTTTCGACGATCTCACGTGCCGACAGGTCGGTGTTCTCCAGCAGCGCCTTGGCGGCGGCCTGGGCATAAGGGCCGCCGCTGCCGATGGCGGCGATGCCGTCGTCGGTGTCCAAAACGTTGCCGTCGCCGCCGACGACAAGCAGGTACTCCGGGTTCGCCACGATCATCAGCGCCTCGAAGCGCCGCAGGACGCGGTCCGAGCGCCATTCCTTGGCGAACTCGACGACGGCGCGGGGCAGGTTGCCGTTGGTCGCCTCGAGTTTGGTCTCGAAGCGGTCGGCGAGCGCCTGGGCGTCCGCCGCGCTCCCGGCGAACCCGGCCAGCACCTTGCCCTGGTACAAGCGCCGTATCTTCTTGGCCGTGTTCTTCATCACGGTCTTGTCCAGGGTCACCTGGCCGTCCCCGGCGATGGCGACCCTGCCGTTCCGTTTGACGCCCACAATAGTCGTGGCGTGCATGGTGATGTTCATTGCGTTTCCTATGTGCCGAGGTCAGTCGTCTGCGAAACCCGTCGCGGCAGGCCGCTTTCCCGACGCTTGGAATTCACAACGTCGCGCGGCGGCGGCGGGTTCCTTTATGCTTGTACGGCGTCTTCCCCGGCTTCATCGCCGCGTTTTTCAGTTGCGTTGACAGTTCACCGGAAGATGGGTATAATCCTGTCAGAGATTGAGAGATTTTTCACAATGTCGGCAGAAACAGCGCAGGCCCCGAGCGGCATCGACATCCTAGACCGGCCCGTGACGCCCCGCGAGAAGGCCGCGTATGTGCGCGAGATGTTCGACGACATCGCGCCCCGTTACGACCTGCTGAACAACACTCTGTCCCTGGGCATCCACCACGGGTGGCGGGCGTTCGCGACGCGGTGCGCCGCGCTGGAAACCGGCGACGCCGTGCTCGACGTGTGTACCGGGACCGGCGCGTGGGCGCCTCAATTGCGCCGGGCCGTCGGCCCCGCAGGCCAGGTCGTCGGCGTGGATTTCTCGCTGCCGATGCTGCAGCGCGGCTGGAAAGAATTCGGTCGCCAGCGCGCGGCGCGGGTGCAGGGGGACGCGACGGATCTGCCTTATGGCCGGGATCAGTTCGCGGCGGCCACAGTGGCGTTCGGCATCCGCAACGTCGCGCAGATCGAGCGCGCCTTTGTGGAAATGGCCCGTGTGGTCAGGCCAGGCGGGCGCGTCGTGTGCCTGGAGTTCGCCGAGCCGCGCCGAGGAACCTTCCGCGCGCTGTACGAGTTCTACTCTCGGTTCATCATGCCGCATGTCGGCGGCGCCGTGAGCGGGCGTCGTGACGCCTATGAGTACCTGCCTGCTTCCGTCGCCCGCTTCAAGAGCCGGAGGGAACTGGCGGAGGTCATGCGCGGCGCAGGGCTGGCCGAGGTGCGCTGGGTCGATCTGACGTTCGGCCTCGTCTGCGTCCATGTGGGCGTGAAGCCCTGATCGTTCCCGCGAATCGGCCTGGTCGTGACCTGGGCGTAACGCCCATTAGAATGGAAGCCCTGTCATGAGCACGAGCACGCCCGTTTTCCCAGCAAACCTCCAGAAGCAGGACGCGCCGCGCGTGAACTTTCTTGACTGTGTTCAGCAGGATTTGGCCGCCATTGAGGTTCTCCTGGACGAAGAGATTCGGTCCGACGTGCGAGCCGCGTATGCGATCTCCGGCCACACGCTGTCGGCGGGCGGCAAGCGGCTGCGTCCCGCCCTCGTCACGCTGGCCGCCCGCGCCGTCCAGAACGCCTTCCCCGCGCGCACCATCCACGCTTCCTCCGGCGCGGCGGAACTGATTCACATGGCCTCTCTGATCCACGATGACGTGGTCGACAACGCCGCAGAGCGACGCGGCCGTCCGACCGCGAACGCGGCCTTCGGCAACCAGATCAGCGTGCTTGTCGGCGATTACCTGCTGGCGAAAAGCATCTACCTGGCGGCGCGCGAAGGCAACATGGACGTGATTCGCGTCTTCAGCAAGGTCACCGTCGGTCTGAGCGAAGGGGAAGTGCTGCAGATCACCGCCAAAGGGGACGTCGACACGTCCGAGGAGACCTACCTCAAGATCATCACCAAAAAGACGGCAGGCTTCATCGCCGGCTGCAGCGAGATCGGCGCGATGCTCGCGGAGGCGTCGCCGGCCGTTCTGACGGCGCTCACATCCTATGGCATGAACCTCGGCCTGGCGTTCCAGATCGCCGACGATCTGCTGGACTACACCGGCGACCCGAAAGTGACCGGCAAACCCGTCTGCGGCGATCTGCGCGAGGGCAAGATGACCCTGCCGCTGATTCTGACGCTGCGCGACACGACAGCGGCGGAGCGCCGCTCCATCCTGGAGGTCTTGCAGGAGCCGGAGGCGCTGACGGAGGGCGAGATCGCCTGCGTCCTCGAGGCCATCGACCGGCACGACGGCTACCGCCGGACGGCAGCCGTGGCGCGCGGATACGTCTCCGCGGCTCAGCAGGCCCTGGGGGCGCTTCCTGCCTCCCCCTACCGCGCCTCACTCTCAGACCTGGCCGATTATGCGCTGATGCGCCAGCGGTGACAGCCTGTATCGTCCAAGGGCAGGAGCTTTACCCGTGGGCGGTGCGCGGCCCCTCAGAAGCGTTTGATCGCCATGGCGACTTTGCCGAGGATCGAGACGTCTTCCGTGTAGATCGGGGCGTAATCCGGGTTCTCGGGCTGCAGGCGGACGACGCCGCCGTTCTCACGGTAGAACGTCTTCACCGTCGCCTCATCCCCGATCAGGGCAACGACGATGTCCCCGTCCGTGGCCGTTTCCTGCTTCCGAGCGACGACAATGTCCCCGTCCGCGATCCCCGCGTCCCTCATCGAATCCCCATAGACTTCCAGGGCGAACAAGTTCCGTCCGCTCTCGTCCCCGCGTCGCAGCAGCGAGACGGGCAGAGGCAGCATCTCGGGCGCGCTGGCCTCGTCGGCCAGGATCGGGGCGCCGCCCGCGACACGCCCCAGCAGAGGCACGCAGACCGAGCGTCCGAACGCCACCGGCGCCCCACCCTCCATCAGCGAGATCGACCTCTTGTAACGGTCCCGCTTGATGTAGCCCTTCATCTCCAGGCTGTCGAGGTGCTTTTTCACGGTGCAGGAGGAGCTGAGACTGACTTGGGCGCCGATCTCGCGCACGGTCGGTGCGTGGCCTTGCTGTTCTATCGACTTGCGGATAATGCTGAGAATCTGACGCTGCTTCTCGGTAAGCGTGTTCATGTGTGTTCTCCGTGGAATAAAAAGGAATAAAGGTGAATGAGTGCTATCGGGGCCATTATACCACACGAG
>CAXUCQ010000114.1:0-8168 GCA_964249295.1 uncultured Armatimonadales bacterium
TGGTGTGACAGGATCAGATGCGCTAGTCCCGATTTCAGGTTTAGTGGGAACCCAGGGATGCTATCCGACGCTTGGCGGACGCGGTACGCCCCGGAGAAGACATGTCCTTCCAGTGTGCCGCTGTCAGTGAAATCTCCGGCGGACAGGCCGTGGTCCATCTCGTCCAGTTTGCCGATGTCGTGCAGCAGAGCGGCAGTGATCAGCAAATCACGGCGAAGAGTGGGCCGGACGACGCAAATCTGATCACAGAACGCCGCGACCTCCGCGCTATGCTCCAGCAAGCCGCCCCGGTAGGCGTGGTGATGCGTTTTCGCAGCAAAGGCGTTGCAGAACGCCCTCCACGTCGGCATTTTGGCGTCAAAGATGTTTCGCAGGAGGCGGTGCAGATTTGGCTCACGCACCGACCTTACGAGGCCCGAGAACCGCCTTTGCTGCTCCCCATGATCGTGAGGCGGCAACGGCAAAAAAGGAGTTAGGTCAGTGGGCGTCTCAGTCGGGTGCAGAGAAGTCAGGTTCAACTGGCCGTTAAACGCGCCCGTCTCCACCGTGCCGGAAACGCGGAGAAACTGTGAGGAAGCGGCGATCTCCTGCTCCTGCCTCGTTGCCTGAAATTTCTTGGCATCTTTGCGCCCTGAGCAGTCGGCGAGTGTCATGGTTAGGAAAATGCCATTCTTTGCATCCTTCCGCTGAACGGCAGACCGCACGACTACAACATCCTGGAATGTCTGCCCCGGCTTAAGATCGGCGATGAACAATTCTTTATCCATGCTGTTTCCTGTGATCACAAACTCGTGTTGATTGGCGGCAGCAATTCGGCAACCGCAACGGCGGCACCGGGCGCGGCGGCGGAGGCGATGGTGTCAGTCTCGCCGTATTCGGTCCGCGACAGCCAGCCGTCGCCCTGCGGCTGTTGGTAGGCGATGATGACGCGGCGCGACAGGTCGATGACCCAGTATTCGGCGACGCCGGCGCGGGCGTAGAGGCTGACCTTGCGACCGAAGTCATCGGCCTGCGTCGTGTCGGAAATCTCGACAGCGAGCAGAACATCATATCCTGTTGGGACATACGCCACTTCCTCGCGTAACACGGCAATGTCCGGCTCGGGGCGGTTGGTGACTCGGTCTTCCTCTTTGACTTCCATTGTAGCCTGCGTCTGAACGCGGCGGGGGCCGAAGAGGGAGAACAGATAAGCGAGCAGCAGCGACACGGTCAAGGCGTGTGGTCGATTCTGTCCCAACTTCAGTATGATCTCCCCATCGAGTAGTTCATAGCGGCCTTTGAGTACACAGGCGTTCTCTAGAAACCGGCAGTCGGCGCGGCTCCAGCGCTTGCGGCCCGTGACGGTCGGCGGCAGTTCCAGCATGGTTTCCATGAGCGTTCTCCTGTGCGATATGATACCACAGCGCGTCAAAGCAACAGCCCGCCGGGATGGGATGCACCGGGCGGGCCGCACGCGGAGCCGAGTTTCAGGCGCGGTCCCGCCGGTCGTTCACCGTCCCCGCGAGGGGTATTCGTCCGGGACCGGGCAGTCCGCCAGGATGGCGAGCAGGGCGTCCGCGCAGGCGGCGTACCAGTCGCGCCGCGCGGCGGCGCAGGCGGCGGCGACATCGGCGACGGCGGCGGGGGCGACGGCGCCCGCTTCGGAGAGCAGGTAGGTGTTTTCTCCCAGGGAGGCGGCGACGCGGGAGGCGCGCGGGTCGCTCGAGACGGGGCCGTCGGCGAGGCCGGACGCCGCGCGGCAGGCGGCGTCATAAGAAGCGGCGCTGGCGGCGTAGCCCAACGTGCGGGCTGACGCCTCGACGGCGGCGTTATGGCGGTCCCTGAGGAAGAGGTTGGAGGAGGCCCCCCCGGCGAGCTGCGCGGCGAGGTGCATCGCGTGGGCGGCTTCGGCGCCGAATGCGGCGGCGTGGACGTCGTCGGGAGGGGCGACGACGGACTGACGGCGGCGGAAGTCGCGGCGGGAAGATCCGGCGACCGTGCTCGACGCGCGCGGCGTCACCGCAGCGAGCATCGCGGGTAAATCGTGAACGCCGTCGCGGCAGGTCTCGGCGGTCTGCATGGCTCGGGTGTAGGCGGGGGTCCACGTGTCCGGCGGCGGCTCGTCGCCCGCCAGACGCCGCCGGTACAGGGCCGCCACGGCCTCCACAGCGTCCCGGCGGATTTCGTAGAGGCGGGCGTTCCTGTTCTTGTCCGCGCGCAGCCGCGCCGCGTTCCGGGCGCACTGACCGGCGACGCCGTGTTCCGGGTCGGCCAGCGCCCACAGCAGCAGCCGGGAGGTCGCCAGCGACAGGCCCGCGCCGACCGGCACGGCGGCCCACGACGCGCCCGGCCACGCCTGCGCCCGCGCCGATTCCAGGCGGTTGAAAATCGTGTTCTGCACGCTGGAAAAGGCGCGGGGAACGCCCAGGACCGACTCGTAGGGCCGGAAACTGGGGTCGATTGTCGCGGTGCGAGTCGGGCCGGGGATCCAAAGCTCATGGAGACCGAAGCTTTGCAGCGCGCGCAGGGTGCAGCCTGCCGCGTCGGCCCGGAACCCGGCGGCGTTGTCGGCGTCTTCTCCCCCCATCTCGAAGCGGCCCTGACAGACGGCGCCCGCCGCCCGGTACCCGTCCAGCCGGTCCAGCAGCGCGGCCTTCAGCCCCGCGTCGCCGTGGAAGGCGCTCATGCTTTCCGTGGGCGTCATGCTTCCCCCCTTTTCACGGTGCCGGCGTCACAGCCCGTGCTGGGAGATTTCGCCGCCTTCGGCGCAGGTGACGAGGACGGGGGCGTCGTCCTGGATGGTTTCCAGGTGGACGGGGCGGCCCCAGAGCGTCTGGATGTTTCTCAGGACGCGCTCGGTGTACTCCATGTCCAGCGCCTTGCCGTCGTAGGCGTGTTTGAGGAGGAGTTCGCCGCGCCGCTTGTAGTCGCCGTCCTCGACGGTCAGCACGGGCTGTCCGAAGTTGGTCATCGAATCGACGATGCCGTCGCGGACCTTGCGCCAGTCGGTGTCCTGGACGACCCACATCTCCTCGCCGTCGACCTCCTGCAGTTTGTAGGTGTAGAGGTCCAACTTCTTGACCAGGGACTCGGTCAGGTACTTGCGGAGGAACGTGACGTCGTTGTCCTCCTCGCAGACCTGGAACAGCTTGGCGCGGCCCTGGCCCTGGGGGCGGGCGATGGGGCGCTCCATCCAGTCGGTTTCTTCCTCGTCGCCGGGTTCGATGACGCCGTCCCAGCGGCGCTCGATGTCTTTGAGGATCTGGAAGCCGACGTAGTACGGGTTCATCTGCATCCGCGACCCGGAGGGGGACAGGACGGACGAGTGCAGGCGGCGGAACTCCCAGTGCTCCTCGCTGGTCAGGTCGAGCGATTCCAATATCTTCTCGTGCCAGAAGGACGCGAAGCCCTCGTTCATGATCTTGGTCCGCATCTGGGGCAGGAAGTACATCATCTCCTCGCGGACGATCTGGATGATGTCGCGCTGCCACTCGGTCAGCTCGCGCCCGAACCGGGCGAGGAACATCAGCAGGTCCTTTTCGGGTTCTTCGGGGAACCGGCGGGGGCGCGGCTTGGGCCGGTCCGCGTGGCCGGACACGTTCCAGATGTCGTCGTAGATTGTTTCGGGCAACTGCCCGGCGTTCAAGCGGTCCTCCTCGTGCTGCTCGGCGGTCTTGCGCTTGACGACCGGGGCCGTGGGGTCGAAATGCTCCTCGATGGTCATGACCGTGTCCAGGAAACTTTCGACCTCGCGCCAGCCGAACTCCATCTCGTACTCGCGGATGCGCTCGGCGTGCAGGCGCATCTGCTCGATCATGCGGCGGTTGGTGTGGGCGAAGTAGCAGTTGTGCTTGAAGAAATGGCAGTGGCCGAGGACGTGGGCGACGACGAACTTGTGCGAGAGCATGGAGTTGTCTTCGACCAGAAACGCCTGGCACGGGTCGGAGTTGAAGACGATCTCGTAGATCTTGGACATGCCGTACTCGTAGGAAGTCTTCTGGCGGTGGTAGTCCCGCCCGAAGGTCCAGTGCGAGAAGCGCGCGGGCAGGCCATACGCGCCGAGTTCGTAGATGACGTGCTGGGGCGCGACCTCGAAGTGGGTCGGGTACGGGTCCAAGCCGAACTCGCGGGCCTGCTCCCAGATGATCTCGATCCACTTCTCCAGGTCCACTTTTTCCGAGGGTGAAAGGCTCATCGTTCCTCCGTCCTTGCCGTCACGCCGGACTGACGCCCGACCAGTTCTTCCGCCATCGCCACTAGGGAGCAGGCGAAGCGGGCGTAGCCGAAGTCTTCGCGGACTGCTTTCGCCGCGTTTGTGCCGATCCGGGCGCGTCGTTCGTCGTCCGTCCACAGTCCGGTCAGTGCGTCCCGCAATGCCGGTGCATCGTCCGGCGGCACCAGGACTGCCGTTTCGCCGTCGCGGACGTAGTCGCGGACGGAGGGGCCGTCGGTCACGACCACGGCCTTGCCGCGCGCCATGCCCTGCAGCAGCACGCTCTGGCCGGACGAATAGCCGACCGCCTTGAGCGGGATGACCCAGAACGTCGAGTCGTTCAGCAGCGCGCTCGTGTCGTCGTAGCTGAGGCCCGCCTGCAGCGTGACGTTCGTGGGAACGTCCAGGCCCTTGGCCCAGTCCAGGTCACCGGCCAGGATGGTCACGGGCAGGTCGGCCCCTCGCACGGCGTCCAGCAGCAGCGGGTAATCCCGGTTGGAGCGCCCGAACGCCAGGATGAAACCCCCGCCGTTGTCGGTGATGGGCGCGGATTCGGGCCACGTCATCGGCAGGAACGTGAACCTGTCGCGCGGCAGGCGGAGCAGGGCGGCGTTGGCGTCACACTCTGTCGTCGAGAAGTTGACGATCCGATCGGCGTCCGCCAGCGCCCACCGCAGGAATGGCAGCGCCTTCAGCACCGGCCCCTTCAGGATCGGCTGCAGCGCGACGAACTTCGCGCGCCGCTGCCCGGTGAGTCGCCGCAGCAGGGCCACGGCCAGGATCGTCCGCAGCTCCCAGGCGAAGATGACGTCATAGTCGTTCCAGCGCGGGCGGCGGCGGGCCAGCGAGCACAGTTCCAGAAGATAGGGCGGCAGTTTCCCCCGCCCGGCGACGTAGTCATCGTGATCCCGTGAGGCAAAGATCAGTTCCGTCTGGTTGCCCCGCGCATCTTCCGGGAGATAATCCCAGATCCAGCCGCCCAGATCCGGCCAGTTGATGACCATCGCCAGGCGCAGGACGGGCTGCCCATCGCCGTCCGCCGTCATGCGCCCTCTTTCACGGCTCGGAGAGAGAACGTCAGCGGCAATGAGGGCTTGCCCGCCGGCAATCGCCACTGGCCGTTCTCCGCCTGCTCCATGTACGACAGCATCTGGTAACCACACTCGGCGAACTCATGCATCCACTCAATGCGCATCCCGTTCTGTGACAACGCGTTGATGATGTCGCTCAGGCTGTGATCCCACCCGTGTTCCACGCTGTCGAAATCGGCGTCCGGCGCGGCGTAGGAGCCGCGTCTCTCGGATCGCAACGGCTCCGGCGCATGGAAGTACGGATACTTGACCTTCAGCGACGGATCATGCTCGTCCAGCATCCGGGCAACCGGGTGGAACTCGCGGATGTAGAATGTGCCGCCCGGTTTCAGAAAGTGCGACACGACACGCGCCCAGCGCCGCAAATCCGGCAGCCAGGAGATCGCCCCGCCGCCGGTGTAGACGATATCAAACGTTCCATGCAGCGCCTCCGGCAGATCATACAGATCGGCGCAGACGAAACGGGCGTCAATCCCGATCTCGGCGGCAAGTGTCCGAGCGTAATTGATCGCTTCAGGTGAGAAGTCCGTCCCGGTGACGGTCGCCCCGAGACGCGCCCAAGAGAGGGTGTCCTGCCCGAAGTGACACTGAAGGTGCAGCAGCGATTTGCCCATCACATCCGGCAGTTCCGCTATCTCGATCGGATCGAGCGCGTTGCGGCCTTGTTTGAAGCTTTCAACGTCGTAGAACTCAGACGAGATGTGCAGTTCCGTCCAGCGATCCCAGAGCCGCTGATTCGACCGGATGTATTCCTGCTCGGATGGCATCAGTGTTTGACCTCGTGGCCGCCTTTGGCGAAGAACTTTTTCAGGGCGGGCCAAACGTCTTCCTTGTCGTTGATCTTGACCAGCACAACGCGCGGGTCTGCTTTGAAGGCTTCCTCATAGGCCTGGCCCAAGGGAGCGAATCCGAACGAGGACTGCCAGCCGTCGGAGCCGATCTCGCCGTAGCCGATGAGGTTGCACAGGTCGCGCATCTTCTTCACGAGATCGACGCACTCGGAGTCGCCCCAGTTATAGCCGTCGGAGAACAGAAACGGGTAGATGTTCCATTCGCGCGGGTTGTAGCGCTTGTCGATGATGTTCAGGGCCAGTTTGTAGGCGCTGCTCATGCGGGTCCCGCCGCTGTCGCCGAGGCCGAAGAACTGGTTCTCGGTGACTTCCTTGGCCTCGGTGTGGCAGGTGATGAAGACGATCTCGGTGTTGGTGTATTTGGTCTTCAGGAACTGGGTCATCCAGAAGTAGAACGAGCGGCAGATGTAGGCCTCGAACTCGCCCATCGACCCGGACACGTCGCGCATGGCGAACACGACGGCGTTGCGCTGCGGCTCGGTGACGAGTTCGTAGTTCTTGAAGCGCTTGTCTTCCGGGCGGACCTCCCATTTGTTCGCGTTGCCCTGGCGGGCGTTGCGCCGGTAGGCTTCGAGCAGGGTGCGCTTGCGATCTAAATTCGCGGCGATGCCCCGGCGCGTGATGGTGTTGAACTCGGCGTGCTCGCTGAGGATCTGCTTGATGCCTTTGTCTTCCAGGTTGGGCAGGTGCAGGTCCTCGAAGACCATCTGGGCCAGTTCGTCGACGGTGAACTCGGCCTCGTAGTAGTCCACGCCGGGGTCCTGACCGGCCTGCTTGCCGACGCTCTGGCCGTCCTTGTCGGACGGGGCGCGGCCGATGATGTCGCCGGGCTTGGTGCCGCCCGGCCCCTGGCCGACGCGCTCGCGGTCGTGGGGGTCGAAGCGGATGCGGGGCAGCTCCAGTCCGCGCACGGGGACTTTGACGATCTTGCCGCGGTCGGCGGTGATGATGTCCTGCTGCGAGATGATGTCGCCGAGGTTCTGCTTGATGACCTCTTTGATCTTCTCGTTGTGACGCGCCCGGTCCCGGTCCGCGCGGCGGTGCAGGTCCCACGAGTCTGTTGACAGCGAATGCAAGTTCTCAGGCATGGAGTGTCTCTTTCAGCGTGTCATACTGCGCGGCGACAGGCCAAGCAGTGAGCGCAAGGACAAGTTGACCCCGGTCGCCGCGAGCGACGAGAGGGGATCGTCGGCCCCGAGCGGCGTCACGGACAGGTAGCCGTCCGGCGACGGGGTGCGGTGGACGACGATCTGCCCCCGCTCCGGCAGCACGACCCAGTAGTCCGCGATGCCGGCCTGTGCGTAGAGCAGGGCCTTCTCGCCCAGGTCGTTCTCCGCCGAGGAAACGGCGACTTCGACCAACAGGACCACGTCATCAGGCGTCGGGTTGTGTTCGTCATAGTCCCCTTCCGCTCCGCGCAGAACGGCCACATCCGCGACCGGCTCGCCGTCGGACGCGATTCGGATGGGACACTCCTCGACAACGGAGTAGGGTGGCTCCAGGGCGGCCCGCAGCCGCCGACCGATGCGGACGCGGCAGGAGAGATGCAGCGGCCCTTGTCCCATCCTGTCGATGATCCTCCCGCCGATCAATTCCAATCGCGCGTCGCTGCCGAAAACGTCCGCGTCACAGGCTCGGTCAAAGGCGTCCGCCGACCAATGGTAGCCGTGAGGAGCGGGTTCGGCAAAACGATCCACGACACTCCCAGAGACGAGTTCCACTTCCGCGTCATGCCCGAACACACCTGCGTCCCAGGCACGATGGTAGACTTCGGCAGTCCAGTGATACGGGCGCGGCGCGGCCTCGCCTTTGCCCGCTCCTCCGCTCTGAACGGCTACTTCTGTTGCCGCAGTCGCCATCGCCTGTTCCCTTCAGCCTTCGTTCCCAGTGAGGCCCAGCAGGTCGCGCACGGCCAGCGTCACGTCCGAGGCCGCCAGCGGCGTCACGGTGTCGGCCTGGCCCAGCGTCGCCACGGAGCCGTAGCCGTCCGGCGACGGGGTGCGGTGGACGACGATCTGCCCCCGCTCCGGCAGC
>CAXUCQ010000115.1:0-5240 GCA_964249295.1 uncultured Armatimonadales bacterium
CGCGCGCTCGTGGCACGGATGTAACACTACTATCGGCAGTTTGCAGCCTCTTCTCCACATGACAGAGACGTCTGCCACGGGACTTCGTCGTGGGACGTGGATGCAGAGGATGTTTCGGGGGGGTGATTGTCAGGAACGCGGACAGATCACAGAGCGTCAAAGGGGAGACAGGGTCAGCAGGTAGCCGATGCTCGCCAGGCCGAGCAGAAAAATCACGGCCACGAAAACGAGCATTATCCGGCTGGACGCCCGGTAATCCCCCGCCTCGATGGCCCGCCGGGTCGCTTCGTAGTGACAGTAAGCGATCAGCAGGGTCCCCAAGCCGACGGCGGCGAAGGCCAGTCCCAGCAGGGTCGAGCGCACACCGGCGTGCGGGCTGTGTGCCGGGGCGTTCCCGGCCATGAACAGGAACCGGAGACGGGCGATGACGACGCCGAACCCGAGCAGCGCGATGGCGGTGCGTACCCACGCCAGGAAGGTGCGCTCGTTGGCGAGATGGTCGCGTGTGTTGGACTCGCTCATAGAGGCAAAGGTGATGACAGGTGTGCCATCTCGGCGCGCAGGTTCTCACGCGCCTGTGCCTCCCAGATGTCCCGGAGCGGCGGCGTCCGGTAAATGGTGGGCCGTTCCAGAAACCCTCGCAGCACCCGGCCTCGCCCCGCGCGGTAGTCTTCTTCGGACACCCAGGCGAATTCCTGCCGGATGGCGCG
Source organism: uncultured Armatimonadales bacterium (assembly GCA_964249295.1). Lineage (GTDB taxonomy): Bacteria > Armatimonadota > Armatimonadia > Armatimonadales > Capsulimonadaceae > CAZZVX01. The sequence continues at coordinate 711 of CAXUCQ010000115.1, forward strand.
GCTGTAGGCCGTGTATTCCGCCGGCCCGCGGCCCAGGATCGCAAGGTCGGCGTCGAGCAGCAAAGCGCCGCTCGGGTCGTCTTGGTCCAACTCGTGCGTTTTGGTCGCCAGTATCAGCCGCTCGACGTGCATCAGCGCAGCGTCGCCGAAGCCCCAGGAGGCCAGCGTCGCGTGGGCGAGTCGCGCGCTTTGTTCCTCGTTGTCTTTGGCCCGGCTGTCGTAGACGGCGTCATGGAACCAGGCGGCGAGGCGCAGGGCGTTGAGATCGGCGTCGTTCCCCAAACGTGACCAATCCTCCACCGTCCGAAGCATCTGGGCGACGTGGGAAAGCGTGTGGTAGAAGCGGGACGACTCCCCGTACCGGCGGCAGAGGTCAGTATAGGCCTCCCGCGAGGCCGCGTCCGGGACGCCCAGCGTTCCAGTCAGCTCCTGCCAGGAAGCCGTCAGGTCCAAGTCTTCAGTCATTGGCGAGCCTCCAGGGCGATAAAAAAAGCCGTGCCGGTCGCTGCCTAGGATGGCGACTCGGGACGGCTTTTTGTGTGCGCGAGGCGGCCCATTCAGACCGCCTTTGGCGCAACCGGAGATTGTCCGGGATTGCGAGCATTATAACACTGCGTGGAGAAAGAGTCAAGTGTTTTTTCCAGAAAGCAGCGCCACGGCCAGCGCGGCCCTGTCCTGGGCGGCGTCGCCGAGCGCCGCCGGGACGACCGAGACGCCTTCCCAGACGCGCGGCCAGCAGAACAGCGCCGTCGCCTCGCGGATGGGGCCGAGCAGCAGGTCGCCCGCGTGGACGGCCAGCGTGCCGAGGACGATCCGTTCCAGGTCCAGCGTCTGCAGCAGGTTCGCCAGGCCGATGCCCATCCAGCGGGCGGCGTCGGCGATGATCCCCTGTGCGACGGGGTCGCCCGCGCGGGCGCGGGCGCAGACGACGTGGGCGGTGACGGACTCATCGCCCAGGCGTTCCCGCCCCATGCGCCCGATGGCCGTCCCCGACGCCAGTGTTTCCAGGCAGCCGCGCCTGCCGCAGAGGCACGGCGGGCCGTCGGGCCAGACGGTCGCGTGGCCGACCTCCCCGGCCAGGTCGCGCCGCCCCCGGTAGAGCCGTCCGTCGAGAATGAGGCCGGCCCCGATACCGGTCCCCATCGTCAGAAACGCCATGTCCCGGCAGCCAAACCCCGCTCCCCAGCGGTGTTCCGCCAGGGCGGTCGCGTTGGCGTCGTTCTCGACAGCGACGGGCAGGCCGAACTCTCCCTCAAGGATGCTCTGGAGCGGGACGGCGTCCCAGGTCGGCAGGTTCGGCGGGGCATAGATTACCCCCGTCCGCGAATCGAGTGGGCCGCCGCAGGAAACGCCGAGGGTTTCGGCTTGGTCGGGCGCGACGCCCGCCTGGGCGCAGACGTCGCGCACCAGGCCGCGCAGGAACGCGACGGCGTCCGGCCAGGGACCGGGCGGGGTCAGCCCAGCGGCACGGAACAGGACGGCTCCGTTGGCGTCGCCGACGACGGCGGCGGACTTGGTGCCGCCGATGTCCAGGCCCAGGAACAGACGCTCCATCTAGGGCGTCAGGTCCTGGCGGGTCGGGATGTCGCGGTTCGCCATCGCCGTCTCCCCCCGGTCCTCTGTGTCTTCCCGCAGGCCGTGCTGGGTCATGGCGCTGGGGATGCCGCTGCTCGCGGGCGCCTCACTGCTGGCCCCGGCGTGGTGGCTGCGGACGGTGGCTTCTTTCTCCTTGCCGTCGCCACCGTCGATGAAGAGGCGCTTGGTGGTCACGCTTTCCGTGCTGGTCGTCGTCTCTGCCGCGTCGGACTGGGTCAGTCCAATGTGATCTTCAATGGTGTCTGCCCTGTCGTCAAGCGAATCGTCGATCATTGTGTGGCTCCTCGCGCGCTATTGCTGCAAGCGTTGTACCCACTTCGCGTGCGCGTCGTGCATGGCGGGGACGACCTCATGCCCGACACGGGGCAGGTAAAGCATCTCCTTTTCACATTCGAGCGCGTTGTAGACGGCGAAGATGGTCGGCGGCTTGCAACTCGGGTCACGCCCCCCGGCGCTGGCCTGGGTGGGGCAGCGGATGTCGGCGGCGTGTGAGAGTGGGTCGAAGTAGCGGAACGTTTGGAAGATCTGTCCCCGCCGCTCGGGGTGGGCGTCGGCGTAGTCTTCGATCAGGGCGCGTCCGTCGGGGATGCGGAACTGCGGCAGGTGCCGGTAGCGTTCCCGGTCGATCAGCGACAGGGCGCGGTCCAGGTCGCACAGCCAGGGCATATCGGCGAAGCACAAGCGGACTTGTGGCGCCAGGGCCGCCGTGACCAGCGCCAGCCCCCCACCCTGGCTCATGCCCCCGACAAAGACCCTGTCCCAACCGACTTCCGGCTGCGCCGCCAGCACGTCCAGCGCCCGCAGGCAGTGGGCCACGATGTCCCGATATACATACGTCTCGGGCGAGTCGATGCCCTGCGTGACGTACTCCCGGCCCAGTGTCGCGGGGTGGACATACGGCGTGTCCGGCGTGCTGCCGTGCAGGTTCAGACCGAGCGTGACGACGCCTGGGTACAGACTCTCGGCGCGCGGCGGTGGGTTGCCGTAGGAATACCCCGGCAGCCACAAAAAGCCTGGGTTGTCGGCGGGCGCGGCGTCGGCGGGGACGGCCAGCCAGCCGTAGACCGTCTGCCCGTGCAGTGAGGGGAAGCGCAGCCAATCCACGGCCAGTTGCGGCGTCGTCCATGTCGCGTCGGGGACGCGCTCCCATTCCAGTGGCGTCTGCGCCAAGTCGTCTTGAAGTCTCCGCCAGAACAGGGCAAAGTCCGGCGGTCGCTTGGGTTCGGAGCGGGTCTCTTCCAGAAAATTCACGGCGTCGTCTCACCCTCTCCGGCGGGCGGCATCGGGGGCGTCTTGTGGCGCGTCCCCTTCCAGGTGCCGCCGTAGACATAGAACGGGTTGCCCTGGCTGTACCGGGGCCAGCACTCGTCGCAGACGAACTCCCACCGGCCCGCCTCGTCGTGCCGGATCCGGTAGAGGCGGGCGGCTGACCGGCCACAGGAGAAGCACGGCTTCAGTTTGGGCGTGTCATAGTACGTCGGTCTCATGTCCGGCTCTCCCGCAGAAACTCCGGCGGCACCGCGTCGGTCAGCCAGACGCCGTTAGCCGAGCAGAAGAACGTGTGTCCCGCCCGACTCATGGCGACGGCATCGACGGCGAAGACGACGGGCCGCCCATGCCGGGAGCCGACCGCCTGCGCCGTGGCGATGTCTCGGGACAGATGGACGTGGTGCCGCCCCATCTTGCGCAGCCCGACGCGCCGGATCGCGTCCGCCGTCTTATGTCCTGTCCCATGGTACAGCACGTCCGGCGGGGCTGTCGGCTCCAGCTGCAGATCGACCTCGACGCTGTGGCCCTGGTTGGCCCGCATCTTTTCGCCCGCCGCGTCGAACGAAAACCGCTGCTTGCTGTTGTCCGCCACGACCTCATCGAGTTCGGCGCGGGACACGGGGAAGCCGTGCGCGTCGCAGGCGGCGAGCAGGTCGGCGACGGCGACCCAGCCGCCGGGTTCCAGCGTCAGCCCCAGACGCTCCGGCTCGTGCCGCAGGTGCTTGCTCAGGTACTTGCTGATCTTGACGAGTCGCGCTTCTTCCATCTCCTTTGTCCCATTAGGGGCGCTTCTCACACCGGCACCGTCTTGCTGGGGCCGTTCAGGACCTCGGCGGGCTTGACCCAGCCGGTGTCGTGGCCGTCGCGCATCATCAGGACCTGGTCGGCGCCCTGCAGCATTTCGGGGTCGTGGGTGACGACGACGACCGTGCCGCGCTCGCGGTACGCCGACAGCAGATCGACGACCAGGTGGCCGTTGGCGTGGTCGAGCGAGGCGGTCGGCTCGTCGGCGAAGATCACGTCCGGGTCGTTCATCATGGCGCGGGCGACGCAGACGCGCTGCTTCTCGCCGCCGGAGAGTTGAGACGGCAGTTTCCAGGCCAGGTCGGCGATGCCCAGTTGGTCGAAGTAGACGCGGGCGCGTTCCCGCGCGGCCCTGTCCAGCGTCGGGGCGCCCATCAGGACGTTCTCCATGGCCGTCTGCCAGACGAGCAGATAGGGCTGCTGGAAGACGAAGCCGAAGCGGCGGCGGCGCAGGTCGATCAGGTCGTGTTCGCTGTGCGTCCCGTAGCGGAAATCACGCAGGGCGATGTCGCCCTGGGTCGGGCGCTTCAGGCCGCTGAGGATGTAGAGCAGGGACGACTTGCCGGACCCGGACGGCCCCATGATGCCGACGAACTGGCGGTCGGGGATCTGGACGCTGACGTCGCGCAGGGCGTAGGTGCGCCGGCTGCCGTCGTCGTAGACGAGCGAGATGTTGTCGGTGGAGAGCAGCGGTTCGGGCATGGGCGTCTTTCTAAAATCGCTAGCGCCGCTCGATGATCGAGACCGGGTCCAGGTGGGACAAGCGGTAGCTGATGGTGGCGACGGCGAACAGCGTGATCATGATCGGGACCGGCAGCGTGTTGAGGTAGGACAGCGGGTCGTGCGGGTTGATCAGCATGC
>CAXUCQ010000115.1:5250-8121 GCA_964249295.1 uncultured Armatimonadales bacterium
CGCCGTCTCCGAAACGGCGTGCCAGACCAGCGTGCTGCGCCGCAGGCCGAGGGCGGCCAGGACGGCGAACTCGCTGATGCGCTGGGTGAAGTAGATGTTGGACAGCATCCCGGCCATCAGCGCGACGACGAAGATGACCGTCCCCGTCACCAGGTGCATGATCAGGTACATCGACGCCAGCGAGTGGCGCAGCGTGTGGACCAGGTTGTCGAACGAGAAGACCGCGACCTGGACTTTGGGCAGCGTCCGGTACAGATCGTCGCCGAACGGGAGCTGGTCTTGGAGGTTTTTGGTCGTCGCCAGGATCGAGTGCGGCACGAGCGGCAGGGCGGCGTCCGGGAATTCTTTCGACGTGAGCGCGATCCAGGTCGGGCCTTTCAAGATGCCGACCAGTCTGACGGGGACGGGGACGGCGACGATGGAGGAGCTGTCGGCCTCGGTCGGGCTGGCGATGAAGTCGCCGATCTTCAGGCGCTTGTTGCGGACGATGCCTTCGGACACGACGGCTTCCGGCAGGCCCGGCGTGGGCATGCGGCCGCCGGGCGCGAGCGTGTCATGCGCGCGCCGGAGCAGGTAGTCGCGGTCCTGCGGGCTGACGCCCAGGCAGACGAACGGGAATGGGCCGAAGACGGTGTTGACGTTGAAGAAAAAGCCGCTCGTCTCGATGGTGCGGTCCACGCCGGGCGTGGCGCGGATCCGGGCGAGCACATCGGGCGAAACGTGCAGATGCCCGGAGCGCGGGATGACGGGGGTGAACGCCTTGGTGTAGTTGTAGATGGTCAGCACCGTCAGGTCGATGGAGTTGACGATGGTGACGACACTCGCGATCAGAAACACGGACAGGACGATGACGAAGCCGAGCGGGACCGTCCGGCCCAGATTGCGCCGGAAGTAGGTGATCGGGGACAGCGGGCGTGGAATGGCCGTGGTTCCTTCTAAGGAGGGCGCGAAACGCCGCGCGCCTCTCTGCGAGATCCTTCACGGACAGTATACCCGCCGGGCCGCCGTTATCGCCACCACACGGCGGCGGAGCGGCAAGCCCGGAGCGTTCAAGGCCGGGACGGGGTCGTCACAGACTTCGACGCAGGGCGCGGCGGCGGGCGGCGTTCAGAGCCAGTCCGGCCATCCCCAGGCCGACGACGGCCGGGGCGGACGGCTCCGGGGCGGGCGATGCCGCGTCCCACGTCAACGCGGCGGTGATCGGGACGCGGACCAGCCCGGGGCCGGTCTGCGCCTGGCCGCCGTAGGGCTGCACCGTGATCTGGCCCGGCGTGCCGGCGCCGAGCGTCGCGCCGCCATCGAGGGCGTACTGCACCAGGCCGCCCGGCGTGGTGGACAGCACGCGCACCGTCAGCGGCAGGGTCGTCCCGTTGACCGTGAACGCGCCGGACACGGTCGCCGTGCCGTTCATGAGAACCACGCTCCCGATGTCGACCGGCACGGGGGCGCCTGACCCCGGCCCGCCGACCACCGTCGGCACACCCTGGGTCAGCGTCACCGTGGAGTCGTCCACCATGATGTTGATCGTCGGCGTTGCCACGGCGGCGATGTTGGCCGTGGGCGTCCCCGCCACGGCGGCGATGTTGGCCGTGGGCGTCCCCGCCACGGCGGCGTGGAACGGCGTCAGACCGCCACACGCGCAGATCGTCAGCAGATACAGCAATGTTTTCATCCTCAGCCTCTTTCTCTGCCCAGAACCGCACAAGGATTGCCAAAGGGTTCGATTCGTCGAAAACTGGTATAATCCGGCCATGAACATCGGAGTCGTCAAAGAAACCAAGAACAACGAGAACCGCGTCGCCGTCGTGCCGTCGGGCGTGGAAACGCTGACGCGGGCGGGCCACCGGGTCTTCGTCGAGACGGGCGCGGGGCGCGGCACCAGCCTGGGCGACGAGGCGTATGTCGCCGCCGGGGCGACCATCGTCCCGGAAGGCGCCGCCGTATGGGAGCGCAGCGAGATCGTCTGCAAGGTCAAAGAGCCGCTGCCCGAGGCCTACGATTTGATCCAGCCGGGCCAGACGCTGTTCACCTACTTCCACTTCGCCGCCAGCCGCCAGTTGTCCGAGGCCATGCTGGAGCGGGACGCGACCTGCATCGCCTATGAGACCGTGGAAGCGCCCGACCACACCCTGCCGCTGCTGACGCCGATGTCCGAGATCGCGGGCAAGATGGCGATGCAGGAGGCGGCCAAGTATCTGGAAAAGCCCCAGGGCGGGCGCGGCATCCTGCTCGGCGGCGTGCCGGGCGTGCCGGCGGCCCACGTCGTCATCCTCGGCGGGGGCGTGGTCGGCACCAACGCCGCCAAGATCGCGGCGGGCATGGGCGCGAGCGTGACCATCATGGACGTGAACCTGGAGCGCCTGCGCTACCTCGACGACGTGCTGCCGGCGAACGTGACGACGTACTTCTCCAACCCGCTGCACATCCGCGAAATCCTGCCGACCGCCGACGTGGTCATCGGGGCCGTCCTGATCAAAGGCGCGCGGGCGCCCATTCTCGTCTCCCAGGAAGACCTGAAGCGGATGAAGCCGGGCGCGGTCATCGTGGACGTCGCCGTGGACCAGGGCGGCTGCATCGAGACCATGCACCCGACCACGCACGAGATCCCCGTCTTCACCGTGGACGACGTCATCCATTACGGCGTCGCCAACATCCCCGGCGCGGTCCCCGCGACTTCGACCTACGCGCTGACCAACGCGACGTTCCCCTACCTACTGTCCCTGGCGAACAAGGGCATCGCGGGCGCGCTGCGCGCCGACCCCGGCCTCGCCAAAGGCCTGAACGTTTCGGGTGGCCGGTTCTTCCTGCAGGAAGTCGCCGAGCAGTTCGCCCTGCCCTCCGGCACACTGGACGAGTGGCTGGCGCAGAACT
>CAXUCQ010000116.1:0-3963 GCA_964249295.1 uncultured Armatimonadales bacterium
GCCGACACGAAGCCGGGGGAGAGGCCGACACGGGCCGCTCACCTTGCCTCTGGAACCACCCCCACCCTCCGTCTGTTGGAACTTCCGAAAGCAGCCCCGCATTTGCTACCTAACGACTTGCCATTTGGGGTAAAATGAACCCGCCATGAACTCCTACCGTCTGACACACCTGCAAGAACTCGAAGCCGAATCCCTCTACGTCCTGCGCGAAGTCGCCGCCCAGTTCGAAAAGCCCGTGCTGCTCTTTTCGGGCGGCAAGGACTCCATCGTCGTCAGCCACCTCGCCCGGAAGGCCTTCTGGCCCGCCAAAATTCCCCTCCCGCTGCTCCACATCGACACGGGCCACAACTTCCCCGAAACCCTCGCGTATCGAGACGCCTGGATGGACGAGATCGGCGCGAAGTTGATCGTCCGCTACGTCCAGGACTCCATCGACCAGGGCCGCGCCGTGGAAGAAAAGGGCCTCAACGCCAGCCGCAACCTGCTGCAGACCGTCACCCTGCTGGACGCCCTGGAAGAACTCAAGGTCGACGCCGCCATCGGCGGCGCCCGCCGCGACGAGGAGAAAGCGCGCGCCAAAGAGCGCTTCTTCTCGCACCGCGACGAGTTCGGCCAGTGGGACCCCAAGGGCCAGCGCCCCGAGCTGTGGAACCTCTTCAACGGCAAAAAGCACCTGGGCGAACACTTCCGCGTGTTCCCCATCTCCAACTGGACCGAGATGGACGTCTGGCAGTATCTCCACCAGGAGCGCATCCCCCTGCCCAGCCTCTACTTCACCCACCAGCGCCCCGTCATCGACCGCGACGGCATGCTGCTCACCGCCTCCGACGTGCTCACGCTCAAGCCCGGCGAGACCCCCGTCGAGCGGCAGGTCCGCTTCCGCACCATCGGCGACATGACCTGCACCGGGGCAGTTTTGTCCCCCGCCAACTCCATGGAGGAGATCATCCAGGAAGTCGCCGCCACCCGCACCACCGAGCGCGGCACCCGCGCCGACGACAAACGCTCCGAAGCGGCGATGGAAGACCGCAAAAAAGAGGGGTACTTCTGATTCGAGCGGGAGGAGAGCCATGCCGATCCTCGTCATTGAATTGCCGCGGGAAGAACAGCCGCACGTTCCTTCGCCAGTCGCCATGACGACGAGGTTTATGAGAGACCCCATCCGCCCGCCGATGTGGGCCATGCCACAGCGGCTGCCAGTGAAGAAGTATTGACTCGCTTCTGCAACGATCACATCGGCGATGTACCGGGTGACGTAACGATTGTTCTGTGAATGAAAAAGCAAACGGCATCGTCTGGGACTTCGTAGGGCGCAGGACAGACCTGGCGACCACTCTTACGCCCGCGCAGGCGGGCAATCTGCACTTCATAGCCCAGGACTTCAGTCCTGGGGCCTTCTGGGACTGACTGACACAAAAGGCCCGATCAAGGAGAACCCGGAACATGAAAAAGCAGCCGTCCGCGCTCGCCGCGCTCGCCGTCCTTGTGCCGCTGCTCTGGCCGGCGGCCGGTCAGGCCAAGCCCGCGCCCAAAAAGCCCGCGCCGCACCCGGCGCCCGCCGTCAGCGCCCCCCAGCGGGCGGCGGCCTCCTGGCTCGCGCTCATCGACGCCGCCAAGTACGCCCAAAGCTGGGACGCGGCCTCGCCGACGTTCCAGGCCGCCGTGACCCGCGACCAGTGGGCGAGCAGCGCCCAGGCCGTGCGCGACCCCTTGGGCAAGGTCCAGAAGCGGACCCTGAAGAGCGGCCAGCACACCACCAGCCTGCCCGGTGCGCCTCCCGGCGATTACTCCGTCCTGGTCTACGACACGACGTTCGAGAAGCAGGGCGCGACCGTCGAAACCGTCATCCTCAACCACGACAAGGACGGCCAGTGGCGCGTCACGGGCTACTTCATCAAGCCCGCCGCCTGAGCCGGGAACAGGGAACCGGAAACAGAGAACATGGACGAATTCACATCATCGGGCTACCGAGACATGGACCTGCTGCGCTTCACCACGGCGGGCAGCGTGGACGACGGCAAGAGCACGCTGATCGGGCGATTGCTCTACGACAGCAAGAGCATCTTCGACGACCAGTACGAGGCCATCAAGGCGTCCAGCGAGAAGCGCGGCGAGGAGTACGTCAACCTCGCGCTGCTGACCGACGGCCTGCGGGCCGAGCGCGAGCAGGGCATCACCATCGACGTGGCGTATCGCTACTTCGCCACGCCCCGGCGCAAGTTCATCATCGCGGACACGCCGGGCCACATCCAGTACACCCGCAACATGGTCACGGGGGCGTCCACGGCCAACCTGGCGATCATCCTGATCGACGCCCGCAAGGGCGTCATCGAGCAGACCCAGCGGCACGCCATCATCGCCTCGCTGCTGCGCATCCCGCACGTCGTCGCCTGCGTCAACAAGATGGACCTGGTCGGCTGGGACGAGACGACGTTCGAGAACATCCGCCGCGACTTCGATGCGTTCACGTCCCGGCTCGACGTCCAGGACGTGCAGTTCATCCCGATCAGCGCCCTCCTGGGCGACAACGTCGTGGACCGCTCCGAGAACATGCCCTGGTACGAAGGACCGACGCTGCTCTCGCTCCTCGAAACCGTCCACATCGCCAGCGACATCAACCACGCCGACGGGCGCTTCCCGGTGCAGTACGTCATCCGGCCCCAGTCCGCCGAGCACCACGACTTCCGCGGCTACGCCGGGCGCATCGCCGGCGGCGTGTTCCGTCCCGGCGACGCCGTGACGGTCCTGCCGTCGGGGTTCTCGTCCCGCGTCAAGAGCCTCGACACCTTCGAGGGCGCCCAGAGCGAGGCCTTCGCCCCCATGTCCGTGACCATGACCCTGGAGGACGAGATCGACATCAGCCGGGGCGACATGATCGTGCGGGCCGACGACGCCCCCCAGGCGTCCCAGGACATCGACCTGATGGTGTGCTGGCTGGGCGAAAAGCCGCTGCAACTGAACGGCAAGTACGCGCTCAAGCACACGTCCAAGGACGCCCGCTGCATCGTCAAGGCCATCCCCTACAAGCTCAACATCAACACCCTGGAGCGGATCGAAGACAACAAAAACGTCGGCCTGAACGACATCGCCCGCGTCACCCTCCGCACCACCCAGCCGCTGTTCTTCGACCCCTACGCCCGCAACCGCGCCACCGGCAGCCTCATCCTCATCGACGAAGCGACCAACGAGACCGTCGGCGCGGGGATGATCGTGTCAGGGAGAGAGGTCCCCTAACGGGGATTGGTCTCAGAAGGGCTGCGATCGCGCAGCGCGGCCAGGAACGCGAGCGCCAGCAGCAAGGGAAATTGGACCTGTGTGGAAAGACGCTCGTAGCGCAGGTGCAGGGCGTCGAACAGAGTTTTGTCGCCCCGCGCCTGCGCGGCATCTAGGGCGGGGAACAGACCGAAGCCTTGGTAAAGCGCCGTGCCGAGCAGGAAAAGCGTCACCAGCAATGCCGATGTCGCCCAAGCGCGGCCCGCGCGGCTCAGCCTGGGCCAGAGCAGGGCGTTCACGACCAGCATCAAGGCGCCACAGCCGTAGCACAGTGAGTTGAAGTGACGCAGGCTGCCGCCGACGATGCCGCCCGCGATCCGCGCCTGCAGCGCGGGATTGCCGGCGAACGCGGGGTCGGCGCGGACGACGCCGAACGCCGTCGGCGCGACCAGGGCGCCGATGGCGAGCAGGCCGCCCAGCCACAGGCCCAGGCCGAGCGTGTGCAGCCAGCGGGCAAAAACAGGCAGGGCGTTTCGCATGATACGGCTCACGGACGACAAAACCCCGAGACTAAACCCCACGGTTGCCGGAGAAAAGACCGCCCTTGAAGGCGTCGGAACGGGTCACTCTGGCGCCCGCGCAGGCGGGCAGAATGCTTTTCCCAGCCCAGGGGTTCAGCCCTGGGTGCATCCCCCCGCTCACGGCTTCCGCGCTCACGGCTTCCGCGCTCACGGCTTCCGCGCCGGACCC
>CAXUCQ010000116.1:4063-6160 GCA_964249295.1 uncultured Armatimonadales bacterium
CGCTCACGGCTTCCGCGCTCACGGCTTCCGCGCTCACGGCTTCCGCGCCGGACCCTCGAACCACTCGACGGCCTCGGACAGCGGGACCGTGTGCTGCCAACTGTCGGCCAGATTCTTGAACTGGATGACCCCGTCGGCCACTTCATCGTCCCCGAGGATCAGCGCATAGCGGGCGCGGGCGCGGTTGGCGGCGCGCATCTGCGCCTTGGTGCTGTGGGCGCCGTACTCCATGTCGGCGGTGATGCCCGCCGCGCGCAGGCGGGCCAGCAGGCCGACGCCGATGGGGCGGGCCGCCGCGCCCTGCGTCACGACGAACGCCATCGGCCCGTGCGCGGCGGGCATCTCGACGTGCAACGCCTGCAGGGCGATCAGAATCCGCTCGACGCCCAGGCCGAAGCCGATGCCGGGCGTGGCGGGGCCGCCGATCTCCTCCACCAGCCCGTTGTAGCGCCCCCCGCCCCCGAGCGCGTTCTGCGCGCCCAGGTCGGGCGACTGGATCTCGAACGCCGTCTTGGTGTAATAGTCGAACCCGCGGACGAGATAGGGGTCGAGCTGGTACGCCACGCCCGCGTCGTTGAGATACTCGCACAGCATCGTGAAATGCGCGGCCTCGTCGTCGGCGAGGAACGAGACCAGTTGCGGGGCGTCGGCCAGGATCGCCAGCTCGCGCGGGTTCTTGGTGTCCAGCAGGCGCAGCGGGTTGTGCTCGAAGCGCGCCTTCCCCTCCTCGCTGAACTCAGACAGAAAGGGCGCGACGAACTCCCGCAGCGCCCCCAGATAGCGGGCGCGCGAGGCGGGCGAGCCGACGGAGTTCAGCTTCAGGGTCAGGTTCTGGACGCCCACGCGCCGGAAAAAGCCCAGCGCGAGCTGGATCACCTCGGCATCAAGGGCGGGGTCGTCCGACCCGAGCGCCTCGACGCCCAACTGCTCGTGCTGCCGGTAGCGGCCCTTCTGGCCGCGCTCGTAGCGGAAGTGCTGCGCGATGTAATACAGCTTGGCGAGCGCGCCCTGGGCGTGCAGGCCGTTCTGGACATACGCGCGCAGGACCGGGGCCGTGCTCTCGGGCCGCAGGGTCAGCGAGTCGTCCCCCTTGGTCGTGAACGTGTACATCTCTTTGTTGACGATGTCCGTCCCCGCGCCGATGGAGCGCCGGAACAGGTCCGTCGCCTCGAACACCGGCGTCCGTATCTCGCCGTAGCCGTAGGCGCGGCAGAGGGACCGGAACTCGCCTTCGAGGAAGTGGTACCGGTCGCTGTCTTCCTCCCAGTCGGTCGCCCCTGGGTAGGCGTCGTGGGTGTACTTGGGACGGTTGTATTTCAGGGCCATAATCGGATTGGAGACCTCCCGTCCCTGCCGTGAGGGGTTTCCCCTAAAGGGAAGACTCGGAGCGGAGGCCTGACGTGTACTGTCTTAATCTCCCCTTTAGGGGAGACCCCAGCGAAGCGGGCAGAGAGGTCTCCTAAGACGCAAGGAAGAACGAAAAGAGGTCTCCTACGCGGGAAGAGAGGTCATCCTGGGCGCTTCCGGGTCCTGTCACGCCACCATCGCCGACTCATCGGCGGGGTCGGGGTCGGCTTCGAGCCAGCGACCCATGCGGCGGAACTTGTCGTAGCGTTGGGCGACCAAGACATCGGCGGGGACATCCACAAGCGCGTCCAGGTGCCGGCTCAGGGCCGCGCGCAGGTGCGCGGCGGCCCCCTCCCAGTCCCGGTGCGCCCCGCCGAGCGGTTCGCACACGATGTCGTCGATCAGGCCCAGCGTCCGCGCCCCCTCGGCGGTCAGGTCCAGCGCCTTGGCGGCCTCGGCCTTCTTCTCGGGGTCGCGCCAAAGAATCGCGGCACAGCCCTCGGGCGGGATGACCGAGTAGACGGCGTGTTCCAACATCAAAATGCGGTCCCCAACGGCGATGCCCAGAGCGCCGCCGCTGCCGCCCTCGCCGATCACCACGCACACGATCGGCACGGGCAAGGTCGCCATGTCGAACATGCTGCGCGCGATGGCCTCGGAGATGCCGCGCTCGTCGGCGGCGATGTCGGCGGCGGCGGCGGCGGTGTCGATCAGCGTGACCACGGGCAGGCCGAACTTGGCGGCCAGCCG
>CAXUCQ010000116.1:6170-8103 GCA_964249295.1 uncultured Armatimonadales bacterium
GGCCGGGCGCGCCTTGCGGTAGCCCTCGGGCCGGGCCGACCCGAAGTTGCGGAACTGCCGCTGCTTCAGGTCCCGGCCCTTCTGCTGGCCGATCACGGCGACGGGGCGGCCCTCAAACCGGGCCAGGCCCGTCACCATCGCGCCGTCGTCGTGGCCCGTGCGGTCGCCGTGCAGCTCCTGCCAGTCTTCAAACAGGGCCGAAACGTAGTCCAGCGTGTACGGGCGCTTGGGGTGCCGCGCGAGCAGGACCTGGTCCCACGGCGACAGGTGGGCGAACAGTTCCTTGAGAATCTCGGTCCGGTGCCGCTCCAGCTCGGCGATGCGGTCGGGCAAATCGGGCTTGTTCTGCGGGTTGGCGCGGTCGGCGGCGACCTGGTGCAGCTTGGCCAGGTTTTCGTCGAGTTCGGCGATGGACTTCTCGAAGTCGAGGACGGTCAGGTTAGACACCGGCGGCCTCCGCCAGTTCGGGGGCGTGGTGGCCGTTGTGGTGCGGCTCCGGCGTGATGCTCAGGGCGGGGAGAAACGGGGCCTCGGACGAGGCCCCCGTCAGCAGGCGCAGCAGGGTCGCCAATGTCTGCGGCAGGTCGCGGCGCGGCACGACCTGGTCGATGTGGCCGTGGGCCATCTGCCACTCCGCCGTCTGATAATCGGCGGGCGGCTTCTGCACCCCCGCCTGCGCGACGACCCGCGCCCCGGCGAAGCCGATGGTCGCCCCCGGCTCGGCCAGGTGGATGTCGCCCAGCGACGCATACGACGCCAGCACGCCGGCCATCGTCGGGTCGGTCATGACCACGATGTAGGGCAGCCCGGCCTCGGCCAGCCGCGCGCAGGCGGCGGCGGTCTTGGCCATCTGCATCAGGGACAGCAGGCCCTCCTGCATCCGCGCGCCGCCGGACGTGGTGAAGATCACGAACGGCAGCCGGCGGGCCACGGCTTCTTCCACGGCGCGCACGATCTTTTCGCCCGCCACGGACCCCATCGACCCGCCGATGAAGCGGAAATCCGTGACGCCCAGCACCAGCGGAACGCCGTCGATGCTCGCCAGGCCGACCACGACGCCGTCCGTCAGGCCCGTGTCGGCGGTCAGCGCGTTCAACTTGGCCGCATAATCTTTGAAGTGGAGCGCGTCGGTCGAGCGCAGCTTCTGGGCGAACTCGCGCCACGACCCATCATCGACGGTGCAGGCGATCCGCTCCGCCGCCGAAAGCTTGTGGTGGAAGCCGCAGTGCGGACAGACCTTCAGGTTCTTCTCGAAGTCCTTCGTGAACAGGATCTGGCCGCAGCGGGCGCACTTGGTGGCGACGCCTTCGGGGACCTGCGCGGCGCTGTGTGACGCGGGCAGATGAGGGAATTTGGGCTTTTTGCGAAACCAGCCGTCTGGGGGCATCGGGGCGTTCCTCCGTCAAAACGAGACAGGATTATACCCAATCAGACCCCGAAAGTCGCCGGATGTTTCGCCCGATTCAACAGGCCTGCGGCGTCAATCACCCAGGGCTGAACCCCTAGGCCGTGATTCGCAGACTGCCCGAGGGCAGAGGAGAGGAGTGGCCCCGCACGCTCTTTCTGCGCCCGCGAAGGCGGGCAGTCCTCTCCCTAGCAGCCCAGGACTTCAGTCCTGGGACACTGACGCAAGAGGTCTCATGCCGGTCAGGAACTCAGCCGCGAATCCGGCGCGCGGCGGGTGCGCCCCCCGACGTCGAACATCTCGGCAGGGAGGCGGGACGGCCCCCCAGCTTCCAGACGCGCCACGCCGGACACAGGCGCGGGCGGCGGTCGGCGGCGGCGGAGCGGAAGGGGGTCCGTGACCAGGGCGCAGGGGGAGGAGCCGTCCGCCTCCTGCGCGCAGGCCGGCAACGGGTCCGGCCCCTGCGCGACGGACGCCGGCGGCACGGCCGCAGCGCGCGGGAACGCGACGAGGCAGACCGTCATCAGC
>CAXUCQ010000117.1:0-7751 GCA_964249295.1 uncultured Armatimonadales bacterium
CCCCAAGGCCGCGCCCAAAGGCTCGTTCACGTCCTTGCGGGTCGAGAGCTTCAGTGAATTGAAGTCGCAGGTCCGTTCCGACAGCGCCGTGCGTCGCCGGTACGCCGCGTTCTTCCACCTGCCGGAGAGCGAAGTGCCGCATTTCGTCGACACGCAGTTGTACCCGGTGCGCCTGCACCGCGCCCTGAGCGGCGTCGTTTATTTCGTCTCGCCGCAGGGCAAGTTCTATTCGCACCCGATCCGGCTCAAGCCCGGCAGCCGCGTCTTCGCCCTGCGCCCCGGCGGCCAGCCCGCGCTGAATTTCGTCTGCGGCAACGGCTTCCTGATGCCGACTCGAGGCAAGGGCATTCCCGTGACGGATCAGCCCGTGCTGTCGTTCCAGTACGGCCTGGACACGCCGACCGACACGCTGCCCGAGCTGACCGCGTTCGGCCCCACCTACGCCGCCGCGCCCGTGCTGACCCTGGTCTCCCCGTCGGTGCCGGCCCCGCTCGGCGGCGGCGGCGCGGCCCGCTTCCTGCCGCTGGCGGCCCTGGGTCTGCTGGGTCTGGGCGGCGGCGGCCACGGCTCCACGCCCCAGGTCGTCGCCGTCGCCACCGTCCCCGAGCCGGGCGCGGCGACCATGCTGCTCACCGGCCTGCCCCTGCTCGGCTGGGCCGCCCGTCGCCGCCGTGCTGGGATCACAGCGTCTTGCGCATCTCCCAGTGAGGCAGTGTGACCTCCATAAACCGCCCGCCGACCCGCGCGTAGCCCAGACGCTCGTAGAAGCCGACGGCCTCCTCCCGCGCGTGGAGCATCATGGTCCGATACCCCAGCGCCGAAGCCCACGCTTCGGCGCTTTCGACCATCGCCCGTCCGACGCCCCGCCCCTGCGCCTGGGCGCGGACCGCGACCTGGCGCATCTGCACGCGCGCGTCGTCCAATCTGCGGAGCAGCAGGCATCCCACCAACTCCCCACCCAGGTAGCACGCGAAGTGCCGCTCCGTCCGCTCCGCCGCGAGCTGCGCGGCGGAGAACGTCAGCCCCAGGGGCCGGCGCAGCACCTCGTCGCGCAGGGCCACCAGGGCCTCGTACTCGGCGGAGCCGAACAGCACTTCACGGCATTGCAGATCGTCTCCGTTCATCGTTGTCGCCGTCCCTCAGAGCGACTCGCCCGACAGCGCCTCCGCCACGGCGATGGCCGCCTCCCAGCCGCCGCCGTGATCCTCCAGCGACCACCACGCGCTGAGCGCCGCCCGCGCCGCGCCCCAGCCCCGCACGCGCCCTTTCGGGACGCCGAGAACGTCGGCGAAGACATCGACCCGTCGCGTCAGGGTCAGGGCCGTCTGGGGGCGCGGGTTGAGCAGGAACGCGCTCGGCTCGAACGCAGGCTCGCCGATGACGCCTTTCGGATCGATCGCCAGCCAGGGCGCGCGTCCTGCGGCGAGGATGTTGCCGTGGTGCAGGTCGCCGTGCAGCAGCCGCGTCTCCGTCGCGGAACCGTTCAGGTCGCGGAGCAGCGCTTCGGCGGTCCCGACCAGGCGCGGCGGCAGGGGGCCGGTCCCGCCCCCGAACCGCTCCCGCAGGCGTCCCAGGCCGGACGCCCATTCGGCGACCGTCGGGAAGGCGTGTCCAGCGGGTGCGGGCCGCCACAGGCCCCGCATGACGTCGGCGGCGATCTGCGTCGCGCGTCCGTCCTCCGCCACCGACAGCAGTGACGCCCCCGGCGTCAGGCGCTCCAACAGCAGAACGCCCTGTCCGTCGTCCGCGTCCAGCAGCCGGACGGCGCCCCGCCCGTCGAAGCACCGCAGCGCCGCGATCTCGGTCGCCAGCTCCCGGCACGGCACGCCCGCTTTCAGCACGACCGGCGTGCCGTCCGCGCGGACAGCCGGCACGACGTAGTTGTACGTCAGCGGGGCGAAGGGTGCCCCGAGCGTCAGCGACCACCGCGCCGCGCAGTCGGCCAGCAGGGCGGGCAGCCGTTCCAGCCACGCCGCCCCGAATGCGCCATGCGTTTCGGTCGTTGTTCGGGTAAAATCGGGCGGAAGCGTTGTCATAGGGCAGCCTTTCGGCGTTCGGCAGCAGAAGTTAAGGACAACCGACGATGAAACGCAGTTTCTCGGGCTTGACTCTCAAAGAGGCGATGGAACTCGTCCCCGCCCAGGACGTTGCTCGGTGGGATATAGATGCCCCCGAACGCGCGCCCAGCGACGTGCTGCTGGCCGTCCTGCGGCGGCTGGACTCGTTCGACCTAGTGGGTTCCGAGCCGGCCAAGGTGATGCTGATCGACACCCTGCTGGGTGAGATCGTGCCCCTGTACCCGCAGATCAAGGTCTGGAAGGGCGAACCGCTGGAGGCGGGGACGGTCGCCGGGATCGCCGACTACCTCGTCGCGCCGCGCCGCGCTTATGTGGACACGCCTCTGCTGTGCGCCATTGAGGCCAAGCGCGACGATTTCGAGGCCGGACAGACGCAGTGTATCGCCGAGATGGCGGCGTGCCGCCAGAACAACCATCGCGCCGGTCTAGACACGGAGGTTTACGGCATCGTCTCCAACGGACAGGGCTGGGTTTTCTACCGGCTGACGCAGACCCCGGAAGTCTTTGTCTCCGGGCTGTTCACGGCGAACGACCTGCCGAAACTTCTGGGCGCACTCGACCACGTCTGCGCGGTCTGTGCCGCGAACGTCCCCGTGTCCGCGCCGGGAGCCTCTCCGTAGGCGCCTCCGGGCTGCCCAGCCGCCCCTCAGCACCCTGCATTGCGCGAGGCGGCTCCCGGTGACTGCCATCAGTGTCGTCACGGTCAGTAGCCGACAGGCGGTTGCAGCCATCGGTTCCTCAAGAGCCGACGCCAGGAGCAGACCTGTGCTGTGAGGCCCAACGGCTTAGTTCAGCGGCGCGGAGCGTCCGCCGCAACGAGTGTTGGGCCGCTACCGCGCTAAGCCTTTGCCTCCCTGAGCACATTAGCCACGCCCTCGTGTTCTGCGTCTATAGCATGATTCACTGCGCTTAGCCCAAACGTATCCCTAGCGTCTACATCCGCACCACACTTGATCAGCAATCGGAGGAGAGCCTCATTGCCTTCTTTTGCAGCCCACATCAGGATAGTTATGCCCTCCCCATCAGCGTAGTTCACGTCCGCTCCCCGCTCAATCAGGAGGCGAGTGGTCTCTATCTGCCCTGCCCTGACTGCCCAAGCCAATGCCGTAAGACCGTAGGGCTTTTTGGAGAGGTAAAACTCCCCATCAGCGCCTTGTATCATACGATGTCTGTGACTGCCGACTGCATCCACATTAGCCCCCCTGTCGAGCAGACGCCGAACAGAAACCGTATCGCCCTCCCAGGCGGCAACGTGCAGATCACCGGTGAGCATTCGGCCACCGAGAAAACAACGCACCTGCTGCCAGATCAATTCCATTACTATTCCATCCGTGCCTCTCGCCGCAGTACCCACCATCTTACAGCAACCTAACTTGTCATCATGCCGCCCGGCGGCGGTGCTGTTCCAGGTGGACGCTCAGCACGGCGATGTCGGCGGGGGACACGCCGGGGATGCGCGCGGCCTGGCCGAGCGAGGTCGGGCGGACGCGGCCCAGCTTGTCGCGGCCCTCGTTGGACAGGGCGCGGATCGCGTCAAAGGCGAATGATGGCGGGATCGGGACGTCCTCGCGCCGGGCGGCGGAGTGGACCTGGCCCTGCTGGCGCGTGATGTAGCCCTCGTATTTACTGCCGATCTCGACCTGCTCCGCCACGTCGCGCGGGACGCTCTCGGGCGGCGGCGCGAGCGCGGCGATGCCCAGATAATTCGCCTCGGTCCGCCGGAGCAGGTCGGAGAGCGACGTGCGCTGCCCGACGGGCTGGAAGCCGTGCGCCGCCAGGCGGCCCGCGTCGCCGCCCCCAACGAACGTCGTCTGCAGCCGGCGGGTTTCGCGGTCGACGGCGGCGCGTTTGGCCTCGAACCGCCGCCAGCGCCCGTCGGGGACCAGGCCGATGTCGCGCCCCAGAGGGGTCAGGCGCAGGTCGGCGTTGTCCTGGCGCAGCAGCAGGCGGTACTCGGCGCGGGAGGTCAGCAGGCGGTACGGCTCGTCCGCGCCTTTGGTCACCAGGTCGTCGATCATCACGCCGAGGTACGCATCGGAGCGCTTCAAGACGAACGGCGCGCGATGCAGCGCGCGCAGGGCGGCGTTCGCCCCGGCCATCAGCCCCTGCGCGGCGGCCTCTTCGTAGCCGGACGTGCCGTTGATCTGCCCGGCCAGGAAGAGGCCGGGGACGCGCTTGGTCATCAGGGCGTGCGTCAGCTCCGTGGGCGGCACGGCGTCATACTCGACCGCGTAGCCCGCCTTGAGCATCACGCACTCCTCCAGGCCCGCGATCGTGTGCAGGAACTCCAACTGGGTCTCGGCGGGCAGCGACGTGCTCGTCCCCTGCACGTAGAGCGAGTCCGTGTCCCAGCCTTCCTGTTCGAGAAAGATCTGGTGGCTCGGCTTGTCCGAGAACTTGACGATCTTGTCCTCGATGCTGGGGCAGTAGCGTGGCCCACAGCCCTCGATGTGGCCGCCGTACATGGCCGAGCGGCCCAGGTTCGCCTGGATGACGGCGTGAGTGCGCGCGTTCGTGTACGTCAGCCACGACGGCAGCAGGCCGGGGGTGTCGATGCCGTCGTGGAGGAACGAGAACGCGGGCGTGTCCGTCGCGCTGTCAATGGTCACGGTTCTGGAAAGATCGACCGACTTCTTGTCGATGCGCGGCGTCGTCCCCGTTTTCAACCGCACCGTCGGGAAGCCCAGCCCGCGCAGCGTGTCCGACAGGGCGACGGCGGGCGCTTCGCCGACGCGCCCCCCCGCCGTCCGTTCCTCGCCCCGGAACATCAGGCCGCGCAGGAACGTCCCCGTCGTGATGACGACGCTGGGCGCGCGGAACGTCTCGCCCCCCACCGTCCGCAGCCCGGCCACCACGCCGCCCTCGATCACCAAGCCCCCGACCATGCCTTCGCGCAGATCGAGATTCGGCGCGGCTTCCAGCGTCGCGCGCATGGTGCGGCTGTACAGGTCCTTGTCGCACTGGGCGCGGAGGGCCTGCACGGCGGGACCTTTGCCCGTGTTCAGCATCCGAATGTGGGTCAGCGTCCGGTCCGTGTTGACGCCCATCTGCCCGCCCAGCGCGTCGATCTCGCGGACCAGATGCCCCTTCGCCGGGCCGCCGACCGAGCAGTTGCACGGCATCAGCGCCACTTTATCGGCGGCCAGCGTCAGGCACAATGTCCGCGCCCCCAGGCGCGCGGACGCCAGCGCCGCCTCGACGCCCGCGTGTCCCGCGCCCACCACGATCACGTCATAGTCATGCATCTTCGTTACCAGACGCCCCGCGGCAGACCGGCCGGCATCAGGGACAGCATCTTTTCCGGCCTCGGCTCTTGCAGGTTCCAGTCGCTCTCGATGTCGGTGAGTAGTTTCGCCTCATCGTAGGCATCCAAGGCATCGTCCTGCATCTTGATCGGGATGCGGATGAACGGGTAATAGTCGCCCAGCCACTCCTCGATTTGCTCCCGAACGACGGCTGCAGCGATGCGGCGGGTTTGAATCTCCGCCTCCACCCAGCGGACGGCCTGCTGAACAACGCTGTTGTCTTGTTGTGTAATCATTGCTGTTTCCCTTCGGGCAAGACGCTGCTGATGGTGGTCGGCAGATAACGGGCATCGCGCCCCGCCTCGGCCACATCCCCGGTTGAAACGCCCCGGCTGGGTTGGTAGTCGGCGCGGACGCGCAGAGCGTATAGATTTCGCAGGCGTCGCCGCAGGTCAACCCGCGTGTCGCGTGAGCGCATCACAGGGGCGCATTCGTGAGCGACGAGTTCAGGCGTTTCGGTGTGGCTCCACGCCTCGCGGTCCTGTGGCGGCGTCAACCCTCGGTAGAGGAGCAGCGCCGTCGCCGCCTGGTACGCGGCGTAGTAGCAACGGCTCGCCGCTGAACGCAGACAGCCATCGGCTTCCGCGAGCCGCGCGGCCCGTTCCGAATCCTGCGCCATCCCGCGCCACGCCTGCCACGGCATCATGTTTTCATTATACCAGTTTCGCTCGTGGTGTCATGGATCATTTTGCATGGCTTGGTCTGCCCGGTTGCTACGGTAACACGGTTCTTCGGTCATAATGGAGTCAGCATGTCCGATCATGACGACAATGCATAAATATTGGGAGAACGCATGTGGACATCAACAACGGGCGCGGCAAGTCAGTCGTGACCGCAGTCTGCGCTCTGGCTCTGCCGATCTTTGCCGGCTGCGGACGCCCTGGCCTTGTCGGCAAGTGGCAGGGCAGCATGGCGCGCGGGGGCGCGGCGCTGCCGGTCACGATGGAATTTCGCCCGGACGGCACCATGACGGACTCGGTCGGCTTCCAGAGTGCGGCAGGTCCGATGACGCTCGTGATGACCGACACTTACGCCGTGAAGGGCGACACGCTGACGCTGACGCAGACAGGCACCACGGTCAACGGGCGGGCGGCACCGAACGATCCCCGCATGAGGACGACGCGGTCGGCGGCGTTCAGGGTGGACGGCGACACGCTGACGCTGACGCCGCCGGGCAACCCCCAGTCGCTCACGCTGACGCGGGTCAAGGGGTGAGGCTAAGGATGCCCGACACAAGCGATTTCGAGGTTTGCTACGGCTGTCTGCACCCTGGCCCATCCTTGGCATCATAAACGATCCGTCGCGGGATCTGCGGGGCAGGCGAATTGTTCAGAGTAAAAGACCCGCAACAGATTTGCGAGTCGTTGTGGTATAATAGGCGTAACAGTTTCAATGATCCGCTTGCTCTCGATTTTGCGCGGGGAAGGCCGTCCGGCCTGGTATGGCCGGAGAACCGCTCCCCGCTTCGTGTGACTCCCCAAGATCGATCCCCGCTGTCGGCCCGCACATGAATGCCGGACGACCTCTTGCACGGAGACATTGGAATGCCCCGGCGATCAAATCTTTGACCGGTCGTCGGCATCCCTCCCGCTCTGCGTATGGAGGAAGAAAGGTACTTTCACATTGGCTTTGCAAACTTTTGCCGAGTTGGCCCTGCGTGACGCCATCCAGCGTAACCTCGCCAACGCCCAGCACGACGTCCCCACCGAGATTCAGTCTCTGACCCTGCCGGCGGCCATCGCCGGACGCGACCTGATCGCCTGCGCCCAGACCGGCGGCGGCAAGACGGCCGTCTACGCCCTGCCGATTCTCAACAAGCTCGAAGCGATCGACTCGCCGCACCCCCGCGCCCTGATCCTGGTGCCGACCCGCGAACTGGCCGTGCAGGTCGAGTCGCAGTTCGCCCTCTACGGCAAGGGGACCGGCCTGCGCGGCGTCGCCATCTACGGCGGCGCGGGCATGTCCGCCCAGGTCATGCGCCTGCGCCGGGGCGTCGACATCATCGTCGCCACGCCGGGCCGCCTGTTCGACCACTTGGAGCAGGGGACGGTCGATCTGTCCCACATCGAAATCCTGGTCCTCGACGAGGCCGACCGGCTGCTGGACATGGGCTTCCTGCCGCAAGTCCAGCGGATCGTCAAGCACGTCTCGACCCAGCGCCAGACCATGCTGTTCTCGGCCACCATGGATGACGCCGTCGAGAAGCTGGCCCGCGCCTACTTGACCGACCCCGAGATCGTCAACGCCCAGCCGCGCTCCACGGCGGTCGCGCAGATCGAACAGATCGTCCACCGGGTCACTCAGGGCGAGAAGGGCGACTTGCTGATGACGATTCTCTCCGAGGCCAAGAACGCCAACGGCGGCGCGC
>CAXUCQ010000117.1:7761-8056 GCA_964249295.1 uncultured Armatimonadales bacterium
GACCCTGGCCGGGGCGGGCGTCCGCAGCGGCTGCATCCACGGCGAGATCTCGCAGCGCGAGCGCGAGCGCGTCCTGGGCCAGTTCCGCAACGGGCGACTGGACGTGCTGGTGGCGACGGATGTCGCCGCGCGCGGCATCGACGTGCCGCACATCACCCACGTCGTCAACTACGACATGCCGGTCTGCGCCGAGGACTACATCCACCGCATCGGGCGCACGGGCCGCGCGGGCCGGTCGGGCAAGGCGCTGACGTTCGTGACGCACGGCGACACGCCCCAGCTCCGGGCGATTGAA
>CAXUCQ010000118.1:0-7984 GCA_964249295.1 uncultured Armatimonadales bacterium
CTTCTGACCTGTCCCCCGCTTCGCCCTTGACTCGCCTCGCAGCCGAACAGTATAATCAGGACACTGTAAGGAATAGGCACACACACAATGGCGTTGGACGAGAAATACGACTTCCGGGGGATCGAACGGAAGTGGCAGGCGAAGTGGCAGGAGGCCGACCTCTACCACGTGGAGCCAGACCCGGACAGGCCGAAGTTCTACGGGCTGGAGTTCTTCCCCTACCCATCGGGCGAGGGCCTTTCGGTCGGGCACTTCAAAAACTACGCGCCGACGGACGCCTTCCTGCGCCTCAAGGCCATGCAGGGCTTCAACGTCCTGCACCCGATGGGCTGGGACGCCTTCGGCCTGCCCGCCGAGAACGAGGCCATCAAGCGCGGGCGCAACCCGAGCGAGATGATCGCTGAGTACGCCGAGACGTACAAGCGCCAGCTCAACCTGATCGGCATGTCCTACGACTGGGATCGGGAGGTCAATTCCAGCGACCCGCGTTATTACCACTGGACCCAATGGATCTTCCTGCTGCTGCACAAGCGCGGGCTGGCCTACCGGCAGAACTCGCTCGTCAACTGGTGTCCCAAGGACAAGACGGCCCTCGCCAACGAGGAAGTCGTCAACGGACGCTGCCAGCGCTGCGACACGCTGGTCGAGAAAAAGCCGCTGCCGCAGTGGTATCTTAAGATCACGGCGTATGCCGAGCGGCTGATCGCCGACCTGGACACGGTCGATTGGTCGGAAGGGATCAAGACGCAGCAGCGCAACTGGATCGGGCGCAGCGAAGGGGCCGAGGTTGATTTCAAGGCCGGCGATCACACGATCACCGTCTTCACGACCCGCCCGGACACGCTCTGGGGCGCGACCTTTCTGGTGCTTGCCCCGGAGCACCCGCTGGTGCCGCTGATCGCGACGCCGGAGCGGTTGGACGCCATCGAAGCGTATCGCACAAAGGCGCAGCGCGAAACGGAGATCGACCGACAGGCCGAGGGCCGCGAGAAGACCGGCGTCTTCACCGGCGCCTACGCCACAAACCCCGTCAACGGCGAGCCGATTCCCATCTGGATCGCCGACTATGTCCTGATGGGCTACGGCACGGGCGCGATCATGGCCGTGCCGGCGCACGACCAGCGCGACTTCGAGTTCGCCCGCAAGTTCGGCCTGCCCATCGTCCCGGTTTATCAGGAGCCGGGCGGGGAACTCGCCGCCGAAGACATGACCGCCGCCACGACCGACCGAGGCGTGCTGGTCGATTCAGGGCCGTTCAACGGTCTCGTCTACAGCAAAGCCACTGTTGCCAGAGTCGCGGCCTGGCTTCAAGAGCGGGGGCTGGGCAGGCCCGTCGTCACCTATCGCTTCCGCGATTGGCTGCTGTCCCGCCAGCGGTATTGGGGCGTGCCGATCCCGATCATCCACTGCCCGACTCACGGCGAAGTCCCCGTCCCGGAGGACCAACTGCCGGTCACGCTGCCATACGTCGAGAAGTACGAACCGTCGGGGACGGGCGAATCGCCGCTGGCGAACATCGCCGAGTGGGTCAGCACGACCTGCCCGGTCTGCGGCGGCCCCGCGCGGCGCGAGACGGACACCATGGCGGGTTTCGCCTGTTCGTCCTGGTACTTCCTGCGCTTCGCCGACCCGCACAACGACGCCCAGGCCTTTGCGCCCGACAAGGTCAGATACTGGCTCCCGGTCGACACCTACGTCGGCGGCGCGGAGCACGCCGTCATGCACCTGCTCTACGCCCGTTTTTGGACCAAGGTCCTGCACGACGCCGGCCTGCTGGACTTTTCCGAGCCGTTCACCCGCCTCCGCAATCAAGGCATGATGCTCGCCTACACGCCGGGGCGCAAGCCGTCTGCTGACGACGAGAGCGCCGAGGACGCCGGGGAGAAGATCGAAGACTGGGTGCCGCTCAAGCCCGAGGAGAAGGGGCATTACCCGGAGGAGAAGACCGTCTACCGCTGGGTCAAGATGTCCAAATCGCTCTACAACGTCGTCACGCCCGATGAGGCCGCCGAGCGGTACGGCGCGGACGCCCTGCGGGTGTACGAGATGTTCGTCGCGCCGTTCGAGGAGACCGTGCAGTGGAGCGAAGAAGGCATCCGTGGCTCGGCCAAGTTCCTGGACCGCGTTTACCGCCTCGTGGCCCAGGTCAGCGACGGATTCTCGACCGACTGGCGTCTGCGCCTGGAGGGCCTCGGCGAGCGTGATAAAGCGCTGCGGCGCAAGACCCACCAGAGCCTGGCGCGCGTCGCCGAAGACCTCGAACAGTTCCGCTTCAACACCGCCGTCGCCGGGATGATGGAATGGGTCAACGCCATGTATCAGGTCGCCAACGCCCTGCCGCGCGGCGAACGCTCCGCCGCCCTCGACGAAGCCGCCGAGTGTCTCGTCCTGACGCTCGCCCCGATGGCCCCGCACCTAGCCGATGAGCTGTGGAATAACGGCCTGGGCCAGTCCGGCTTCCTGTACCGGCACCCGTGGCCGCAGTCAGATCCGGCTGTCGCCCGCAACGAAGAGATCACACTGGTCGTGCAGATCAACGGCAAAGTCCGTGACAAGATGACCGCGCCCGCCGATGCCGACAACGCCTCCTTGCAGACGCTCGCCCTGGACAGCCCGCGCATCCGGGAGTTTCTGAACGGCGGCACGCCGAAAAAAGTCATCGTCGTCCCCGGCAGACTGGTCAACATCGTGGCCTAGTTTGAAGGTTTGCAACACAGATTCGGGGGCGGAGCAGTCGCACCCCCACGCGACGCTGACACGGAGGAGTGCTTCCATGCAAGATGTTCGGGTGCGGATCGCGATGGCCGTCGTAACGATTCTGGCCCTGTTCGGCGGAGGCGCGAGCCTTCTCGCAGCACGCCGCCCGGCCCCGCCGCCCATCGTCATCACGCAGCCCGCGTCGGTGAGCGCGTCCCCCGTCACGGCGGCTCCTGCGCCGCCCATGGGCAGCCCCGCCGCCGCGCCGCCTCCGGCGCCCGCGCCGGAGCCGAAATACTACGTCCATGTCGCCGGGGCCGTCAAGAACCCGTCGCTGTACCTGCTCCCCGCCGGGAGCCGGGTCATGCAGGCCATCAAAGCCGCCGGAGGACCGACCGCCGAAGCCGATCTGGACTCCGTCAACCTGGCCGAAAAGGTCAAAGACGGCGAAAAAGTCTACGTCCCGAACAAAGCCACCCCCGCGCAAACGGCGATGCTCGTCCCGCCCGGCAACAGCCTCGGGCATGACAGCGCCGATGCGGCCTCGACACCTGCCGGGCCGCCGCCGGCGCCCGTCACGGCCACGCCCGCCAAAGTCGCCAAGGGAAGCGGCGCCGGCAAGGCCGCCAAACTTTCGTCGCCGTCACAGGGCCAGGTCGACATCAACACCGCCTCCGCCGACCAGCTCCAGCGGCTCCCCGGCATCGGCCCGGCCATGGCGGCCCGCGTCCTCGCTTACCGCCAGCAGGCCGGCGGCTTTCAGAAGATCGAGGAACTGCAGGAGATCTCGGGCATCGGCCCCAAAAAGTACGCCAAGATCGCCCCGCTGGTCAGGCTGGACTGACGCGACAAACAGGCACACCGACGACAGAAACACATCGCCCATGTGGCCCGAAAGCCAGGGGTGTGTCCTTTTACGCGCTTTTGTTGTATCATAGGCGAACTTGGAAAAGGGGAGGAAGAACAGAAACTATGACCTACTGTCTGGCGATCGGGATCCGCGAGGGTTTGGTGATGGCTTCGGACTCGCGGACCAACGCCGGCGGCGATCAGGTGACGGTCTGCCGTAAGATGCACACGTTCGTCCTGCCGGGGGAACGTGTCTTCGTCCTGCTGACCAGCGGCAGCCTGTCGCTCACCCAGTCCGTCCTGTCCCTGCTCCGGGCCGATTTCGCCCGCGGCACGGGGCTGGCGACCGCGCCCACCCTCTACGACGCCGCCCGCGTGATCGGGGAGCAGATCCGGCAGGTCTCGGACCTGGACCGCGCGGCGCTGGAGAAGGACGACTACCGCTTCAACGTCCACATCCTGCTGGGCGGCCAGATCAAAGGCACGGACCCCGGACTTTATCTCGTCTACCCCCAGGGGAATCCGCTCCACGCGACCGAAGACTCGCCGATCTTACAGATCGGCGAACACAAGTATGGGCGTCCCATCCTCGTGCGCGGCATCCGCTACGAAGAAACCAGCCTCGCGGAAGCGGCCAAGTACGCCCTGATCTCGCTGGACTCGACGATGCGCTCGAACGTCACCGTCGGCCCCCCCATTGATCTCGTGGTCTATCGGACGGGTGAGTTGGACATCTATCAGAGGCGGCGGCTGACGGCGACCGATCCCGACCTGATCCGCATCCACCAGCAGTGGGAGGAGGCCCTGCGCCGCTCCGTCCAGGAGCTGCCCGAGATCGACTTCCAGACGTTCGGACAGAAGGTGTGACGTCGAGGGGCGCGGTCTGAGCCGCGCCCCTGCACACCGTTCGTCCGCATTATTCGCCTTTGATGGCCGTGCCGGACAGGTCCACGCTGTCGGAGATGACAGGGCAGACGGACGTGTTAGTCCAGACGCTCGTCCCCCAGATCACGCGGCTGTCGGTCAGCGTCCCACTGGAAAGGACCGCCTGAGTCCCCCAAATGACCCGGAGATCTCCCAGGCCGGTCCCCCACAGGCTCCCGCCGGAGAGCAGGCCGGTGGGGCTGAACCAGACGCCGCCTTGGCCGTCGCGGTACAAAGACGGGCTGACTGCAGGGCGGCTGGCGAGGAAGGGGCTTGCGATGGCCGCCGGGATGTCCAGATAACCCGCGCCGTAGGTCAGAGGGTCGGCGTTCCCGCTCGGGTCCGTCCACTTGTCCGCCGTGATCATCAGCCGTGCTTTGACCGTGTCAGGCGTCAGCGTCGGGTCCTTCTGCAGCATCAGGGCCGCCGCCCCGGCCACGACGGGCGTCGCCATGCTGGTCCCGGACAGGCGGAAGTAGTCCTGCGAGAGACGCCCCGCGTTCTGGGTCGTGTAGAGCGAGTACGGGACCTCATTAGTCGGGCCGTAGGTCTGAGCCAGGTAGCTGCCCGCCGCGAGCGTCGAGATGACCCTGTTGCCCGGCGCGACGAGGTCGGGCTTCATCAGCAGATCAAGGCGCGTCGGGCCGCGGCTGGAATAGGTGGCGATCCTGTCATCGGCGCGGTTGGCATCCACGGCGCCGCTGCTGAGGACGTTCTGCTTCATGGCGCCGACGGTGATGACGCAGGGATCGTCGCCCGGCGAGGCGATGGAGCCGTAGTTCGTCCCCCACCCCTCGTTGTCCAGGCCGGGCGTGTTCGTGCTGTTCAGGCGGCCGCCGTTGCCGGCGGCGCAGACGACGACGATGCCGGCCCTCCACGCCGCCTCGACGGCCTGGCACAGCGGGTCGGTCTTGTAGCTCTCCCCGACCGGATGCCCGAGCGAGAGGTTGACGACACGGATGTTGTAGGCCGACTTGTTGGCGACCGTCCACTGGAGGCCTGCGACCACATCGCTGACGCAGCCCTGGCCCTGGTCGCCCAGCACCTTGACGTTGATGATGCCGGCCTGCCGCGCGATCCCGTAGAAGGTCCGAAAGCACTGCGGGCCGGTGGAGGCGGCGCCGTTGCCGGCGATGATGCCGGCCACATGCGTGCCATGGCCGCAGAGGTCGTCCGTGCCGGCGGCGCTGAAGCCCACGTTCGCGACGACGCGGGACGGCCCGGCCTTTGTGGTCTGGGCGAGGTCGTTGACGGCGTGGACGCCTGTGTCCAGCACGGCAACCCCGACGCCCTGGCCGGTCAGACCGTATTTCTGGCAGACCGCCCCTGCGCCGGAAGAGCCGACAGTGAAAGCGTCGCACTTGCCGACCTGGCCGTCATAAGACAGGTGGGTGATGAACGGCAGCACGGCGAGGCGTGGCAAATTCCGCGCCGGGACTCGGAGCGCGACGCTGTGAATCAAGGGCAGGTCGGCCTTGAGGACAGCGCCCAGTGACCGGAGCGCGGCCCGCCGTGACGGCGTGAGCGGTCTTCCCAGACGTGCGATGACGGCGACGCCCGAGCGGGGGTGTGCGGCGATGGCCTGAGCCACCGCCCCGTCCATCGATGCGCTGGGCGACGCCGCATGCCCAGGAGTCGCCCCGAGGGCGATCATGGCGCAGACGAACAGCCATAGATACAGGGGGCTACGGTCGGACGATCTGTGCTGAAGCCTCATCATGAAGGAGTTCCTGTGGGCGCTCCGGCCTTGTTAGGATACTTGCCGCGTTGTTGCAAACCGGATCAAGAGACACGTCGCAGCAGGACATCACTCTCGCCGCGTTCTGAAACGTCATGGGGGGTAGCCGCCGTCGCAACTTCGCGTCGTTTCCCTTTGCGGAGGTGAACGCGGCGCGCAGAAGGGGTCATCGTCGGGCGCTTCTTTTTGCCTCGACGGGGGTCTTGAGTCAGCGGTCCGCGGCTGAAGACAAGAGGCAGTTCCCCCTGGTGTTCCAGGGCGCCGTTCAGCAGCGTCCGCCGCAGGACGGCCTGGCCCGCCGAGTCGAGGCGAGTCCCCAGCTTACGTTCCGTTTTGTTGCAGTACATCTGCGCGTCCGCCGTCGACAGCAGCGCCTCGGAGTCTCGGCCATCCTGTGGGAAGCACCCAAAGCCGATGCTGACGCCGAGGCGACAATCCCCAAGCGGCGGGGGCGCCAGGCCGGGATCATACGCCTCGACGATGCTCTGGAGGCGCGTGGCCATCGCCTCGGCCTCGTGCGCGCCCGCTTCCGGCATCACGATCACGAACTCGTCGCCGCCGTACCGGATGACGGCGTCGCGCTCACGGACCGCGTCCCGGAAGGCGCGCGCCAGGTCACACAGCACCCGGTCCCCCTGCCGGTGGCCGTAGTTGTCGTTGATGGACTTGAAGCGATCCAGGTCCAGATACAGCAGCGCGAAGCGGGCGTCGTGCGCGTGCGCCGTCTCCGCTTCGTCGCGCAGGCGGTGCAGCATCTGAGTCAGATAGCGCACGTTGTGCAGGCCCGTGAGCGGGTCCGTGAAGGCATGGGAGCGCGTCTCATCGAGCAGCAGGCCGTGGTAGAGCGTCGTCGCCGCCCGCGCCGCGATCGTCTCCAGAAGATAGCGGTCGTGCCGGCCGAAGGCCTGCGGCTGGGGATGATAAAGATTGATCGTCCCGAGGACTTCCTCTTGAAACACCACGGGGACGATCAGGGCGGATCGGAGGCGCGTCCATTCCGTCGTGGCGACACCCGGTGAGAGGTCGCTCCCGTCGTACTCGCCGACGTATGTCTCCCGGTCGCGGGCGACCTGGAGCGTGCGTCCATCGGCGCGCGCCGTGCGCCCCCCGGCGAAGGAAATCTCGTTGGCGCCGGCGGCGGCGCGGACGAGCAGCGCGTCATGTGCGTCGCCGGCGGGACACTGGTTGGCCAGGTCTTTGGTCAGGAAAAGGCAGGCGGTGCTTGGGTAAAGGCGCTCCAGCTTCTGGACGAGGGCCTGCAGCGTTTCCTGCAGATCATGCCCGCTGGACAGGATGCCGACGATCTCGAACAGTGTCCACGGCTCGGCGGCGGCGCGCTGGATGTCCCGCGCCGCCTGATCCGCCTTGCTGGCCGCCGGCACGTCCGCCGCGATCAGCCCGTCGCCGGCGGGCCGCGCCGCCAGCGCCGCGTCGCACGTCTCCCCGTCAGCGGCGGCGATCATGGTCAGGAACGCCTGCACCACATTAGGATCGAACTGGGTCCCGATCCCGCGCCGGATCTCGGCCAGCGCGGAGTCATGGTTCCAGGCGTGCCGGTAGGAGCGGTCTGACGTGAGTGCGTCATAAACGTCGCACACCGACAGGATGCGGGCCGTCAGCGGGATGTCCTCCCCTTTCAGCCCCTCCGGGTAGCCGCTCCCGTCCCAGCGCTCGTGGTGGGACTTGACGACGGGCAGGACGGGCCAGGGGAAGTCGACCGGGTCCAGAATGGCCGCGCCGATCTCCGGGTGCTTTTTGACCTGGGTGTACTCCTCC
>CAXUCQ010000119.1:0-3896 GCA_964249295.1 uncultured Armatimonadales bacterium
GCGGCGGTCATTGGCTGCCCTATGCCCGCCGCTCTCACTTCTACCTCGCGGCCAACACTGACGCCGCTATGCGGGTGCAGCTGCGGGCGCTGGCCGACAACGCCCACGATGCCGAGCGTCTGGCCGCGCTGTCGATTCCCGTCCTGATCGTCCACGGGGAGCGCGACGACGTGATTCCCGTCGCCCGCGCCCGCGCCCTGGCCCGGTCCTTGCCCGCCGCCGCCCTGGTCGTCTTCCCGACCGCGCACCACTGCCCGATGGACGCCGACCCGCCGCTGTTCGCCCGGACCCTGCGCGACTTCTTGACGCGCCCCGCTTCGCGTGCTACAATGGGGGGCTGACACCTTTCACCTTTGGAGACTCGATGAAGACACTCACCACCGTCCGCCTGACCCTTGCGGCGCTGTGCGGCCTCGCCGCGCTCCCCCTGCCCGGCCGCGCGGCCCCCGCCAAGCGTCTGCCCGCCGCCAAGTACACGCCCGCGCCCGTCGTGCGGATGCAGACGACCAGGGGGCCGATCCTCATCAAGCTGTTCCCCAAAGACGCGCCGATCTCGTGCGCCAACTTTGAGAAACTGGTCAAGAAGGGCTTTTACAACGGCCTGACGTTCCACCGCATCACCGACCTGGAAGGCCCGCAAGGCTCCGGCCTGGGCCACATCGTCCAGGGCGGCGACCCGCAGGGCAACGGACAGGGCGGCCCCGGCTACACCATCAAGGGCGAGTTCCCGTCGAACGGCGTCCCGAATCCGCTCAAGCACGTCGCCGGGGCCGTCGCCATGGCGCGGTCGAACGATCCCGACACCGCCGGCTCTCAGTTCTACATCTGCACCAGCCCCGCCCCCCACCTCGACGGCAACTACGCCGTCTTCGGCATGGTCATCAAAGGCCTGGACGTGGCGAAGACGCTCCAGATCGGCGACAAGATGACGAAAGTGACGATGGCCAGATGAACAAACGTGTCCAAGCCCGTGTCTCGGGCCGTGTGCAGGGCGTCGGCTTCCGCTACTTCGCCACCCACGTCGCGCAGGGCCTGGGCGTCGTCGGCACGGTCCGCAACACCGTTGATGGCGGCGTCGAGGCCGTCGCCGAGGGCGACGAGGTCCAGCTCCACGAGTTCCTCGTCGCCCTCCACCACGGCCCCCAGGCCGCCGAAGTGACCGGCATCGCGACGGCCTGGGACGAGCCGACGGGCGAGTTCCCGGACTTCGCCGCCGTGTCCTAGACGGGTCAGGCCGAGAGCCGGGAGTACCACGAGTCGATGACCGTGATGCCGGTGTAGTTCGGCGTTTCAGAAACGCTCGCCCCCTGGTACATGAGACCGAACTGCAGGAGGCGATCTGTCCGGGTCATGCGCAGCAGATGGGAACGCAGGTCAATGTCAATGCCCTGGCCGCGCGCCTGCTTCAGCAGCCGAGACCAGGGCATCGGCATTCGCAGGTTTTCGGCATCCAAATGCCCCAGGAAGACGCCTTGAGGCGCGAGACTGCGATAGGATTGCTCAATGAAGCCAAGTTTGTCCCCGATGTAATGCATCCCGTGGACGCACGTAACCAGGTCGGCAGGAGCATCCAACGAGAGCGTCGTCACGTCACCCGTCAGCAACCGGACGCTTACGGGCATCCCCTCGGTGAACATCCCGACGAGGTCTGCACCGACGATCTGGACTTTGTCGCCCCAGTCCGTCGCCTGGAAGCGCTCAGCGGCTTCGGCCAGCGCGCGCCCGACGCCGCAGCAGGCGTCGTACCAGACGGCGCTTCCTTGCGCTTGGACGCGGGCTTGGAGGAAGGCGGAGATGTCGAACCGCAGTTCCTTCTGATAAGAATTGACACCGGCCAATCCCCGCCTCCGGTTCATGGTCGCGTTTGCGACCACTTCGGAGGCCAACAAATCAGCCGAATCAATGAGATGCGGATTACGTGAGGAAAAGAATAGGCCCAGAGGGATTTGAACCCCCAACCAACCAGTTATGAGCCGGCTGCTCTAACCATTGAGCTATAGGCCCTCAACGGCGTTATTATAGCACACGGGGCGGGATGGGCGCAACAACAGAGAGGGCGACCCGCTGGGTCGCCCTCTCCTTCTGCCGCCATTGCTCACCAGACGCGCTTGGCCCAGCTCACGACGGTGTCGGCGACGGAGTGGGCGACGCCGCCCAGCACGAGTCCGATCAGGCCCCACATGGCCCAGGTGGGGTGGGCGAGCGTCCAGGACCACGTCCCGCGCCAGGCGTCGAGCAGGAGCGCGTCGCGGTCGATGCGGACGCCGAACTGCGTCAGCGCCCAGCCGACGCCCCGCACGACCAGCCAGAGCATCAGGACAAAGTAAACGACGCGGACGAGCGGGCCGACGCCGATCCCGTGCGAGACCCAGCTCCGGTGCGGCACGAGTTTCTGGTACGGCCACCAGAGCCAGCGCAACGCGCCCCAGCGCTTGTAGGAAACGGAGTTGGTGTCCAGGTCGTCCGACAGCCAGAAGCCGGAAAAGACATACGCGCCGAGCGCGATGAGCAGCGCCCGGAAGTCCTTCGAGGGCGTCGTGACCCACCAGACCGGCACGGACAGCGCCGCCGTGACGACCGTGATCTTGTCGTGGACCTTACCGCTGGGCATCGTTCGCCAAAAAGCTTTCCAGGCGTGCCTTCACCGACGGCCATTCTTCGGCGATGATGCTGTAGTAGACGGTGTCGCGGATGTAGCCGTCGGGCATGATGCGCTGCCGCCGCAGCACGCCTTCCTTGACCCCGCCGATGCGTTCGATGGCCTGCTGGGAGCGCGTGTTGCGCAGGTCCGTCTTCAGGCAGACGCGGACCATGTCCATCGTCTCGAAGCTGTGCCGCAGCAGCAGATATTTGCACTCGGTATTCATCCGGGTGCGCCAGACAGCGGGGTTGTACCAGGTCCAGCCGATCTCCCAGCGCCGGTCCGGCAGGGTGATGTCGAGCAGGCGCGTGCTGCCGACGATGCGGTCCGTTTCCCGGTCCGCCACGACGAACGGGAGTTCCTGGCCGCCTGCCTGCAGCGCCAGGGCGTTCTCGACCACGCTTTGCATCTCGGCCCGAGTCTTCGGGTGTTTGGGCAGGTAACGCCAGATCCGCTCGTCCTGGCCCGCCTCAAACAGCGCGTCCGTGTGGGACATCTGGAGCGGCAGCAGGGTCGCGCGCCGCCCATGAAATTCGATGGGAGTGAGTGTCTGGGTCATCTTCCGAATTTCCGGTCGAGGTCGGAATTGGCGAGTTCCACGATGATCGGGCGGCCGTGCGGGCAGGTGTAGGGGTTGTCCGATTTCAGCAGGCCCGCGATCAGGGCGTCCATCTCCTCGAACGACAGCGGGTCGCCGGCCTTGACGGCCATTTTGCACGAGGCCGTGATGAGGACTTCCTCGGCGGGCAGCAGGAGGCGGCGCGAGACGGTCTTTTCCACCATCTCTTCCACGATGGCGCGCAGGGTTGCCTCCGGGCCGTCCTGGGCCTTCAGGGACTTCTGGGCGACGCTGGCCGGGACGGAGCGGACGACGAACGAGTCGCCGCCGAACGGCTCCATGTCGAAGCCGGCGCGTCGGAGTTCTTCCAGGCGCTTCTCGACGACCAGGGCCTCGCGCTTGCCGAGTTCCAGGGTGAACGGCAGCATCAGGCGCTGGGTCGGCACGCCCGTGCCGCCGCCCTCCGCGCCCGCGAGCAGTTGCTCGTACAGCACGCGCTCGTGGGCGATGTGCTGGTCGATCAGCAGCAGGGCGTGGTCGGTCTGGGCCAGGATGTACATGTTGCGGGTCTGGGCCAGGACGCGCAGCGAGCGCAGGTCGTGTCCGCGGTAGTCGGCGCCGGTGGAGGCGTTGCCTGGGTCCGCCGTGACTTGGCCTGCCGTGACTTGGCCCACGGCAATAGGAGGGCGGGGGGAC
>CAXUCQ010000119.1:3906-7972 GCA_964249295.1 uncultured Armatimonadales bacterium
CGCGCTGGCCGGCCTGAACGACGTGTTGGGCGCTATGAAGCTTCCCCCGTCTTCAAAAGGGTCGTCGCTGATGGGGGCGGGCCGCGCCCGTTCTTGGTAGGCGTCCCGAAAGGCCGCCGTGTCCTGGTGCGTGTGCGCCGCAGGCCGGGAAGGGACGGAGAACAGCGGCTCGCCTCGCCCGCTGCGGCCCTCCGGGTCTGCCAGTGCAGGGGTGGGGGCGAGGGCTTCCTGGCGGGTGCTGGTCTTCTGGATAATGGTCGGCACGAGGCCGCCGGCCATCAAGG
This sequence comes from uncultured Armatimonadales bacterium, assembly GCA_964249295.1. Lineage (GTDB taxonomy): Bacteria > Armatimonadota > Armatimonadia > Armatimonadales > Capsulimonadaceae > CAZZVX01. The sequence goes on from CAXUCQ010000119.1 coordinate 4,191, forward strand.
CCTCGTGCACGGCTTTGTAGACGGCGGCGTAGATGTCGCCCTCGCGGGTGAAGCGGACTTCCGTTTTGGTCGGCGAGACGTTCACATCGACCTGGGAGGGGTCAATGTCGATCAACACGGCGGCGGCGGGGTAGCGCGCGCCGTGCAGGGTCTGGACGCTCTTGTAGGCTTCGTCGAGGGCGCGCGTGACGGCCTTGTTGCGGACGAAGCGGCGGTTGACGAACGTGTGCTGGGCCGCGCGGCTGCTTTTCAGGGCGCTGGGCGTGCCGACGAAGCCCGTGACGCGCAGGCCCGCAGCGTCGTAGTCGAGCGGGACCAGGTGCCGGGCGGTGTCGCGCCCGAAGACCTGCACGCAGGCGTCCATGGGTGAGCCGCTGCCGCCGGACGAGAAGACCTCGCCCTGGCCGTGCATCAGGCGGAACGCCACGTCGGGCCGGGCGAGCGTGAACCGCTGCACAAGTTCGACGATGTGGCCGAGTTCCGTTTGGGCCGTTTTCAGGAACTTCAGGCGGGCCGGGACGTTGTAGAACAGGTTCTCGACGGTGATGCTGGTGCCGGCCCGCGCGCCGACCTCGCGCGCGTCTTCCAGCGTCCCGCCCGCGCAGCGCAGCTGCGTCCCCGGCACGCCGTCCCGGCCCGCTTCTTTCGTGACCAGTGTCATCTGGGCGACGGACGCGATGCTGGGCAGGGCCTCGCCCCGGAATCCCATCGTGGTGATGCGGAACAGGTCGTCGGAGCTGCGAATCTTGGACGTGGCGTGGCGCTGCAGGGAGAGGATGGCGTCCTCCTGGCCCATGCCGCAGCCGTCGTCGGTGACGCGCAGCAGGGACTTGCCGCCGTCTTCGAGTTCGACCAGGACGCGCCGCGCCCCGGCGTCCAGCGCGTTCTCGACCAGCTCCTTGACCGCCGCCGCCGGGCGCTCGACGACCTCGCCCGCCGCGATCTGGTTGGCGGTCGTGTCGTCCAGCACCTGCACCTTGGTTTGTCTTGCGTCGTCCATCACCACGTCCAATTCACACCACGCCTTGAGCGGTCTCGTCCAAAACCGAATCCACAACGTCTTCCAATCGTCCGGTGCGCGCGAAGACGGCGCGCTGACGCTGGGCGCTGCTGCCCCGCGCGAGTTGCTGCTGGACCAGGGCCGAGACTTCCGGCCAGTCGCCGGACGCTTCCAGGCTTGGCCGGGTGAGCGCGAGCAGACGCCCGACCATGTCGGCGGCTGGGACGGCCTCTTCGGCGACGGTGTCGATCAACTCGCCCTCCAGGCCGTACCGCGCGGCCCGCCAGTGGGCGGCCCGGAGCAGTTCCGGTCGGACATGGGGGAAGGGGGCGTCCGCCAGAGCGTCCGCGTGGCACGTCTGCACCAGCGCCCGGATCAGGCCCGTCAGCATGACGGCCTCATCCACCGTCGGGCAGACGTCGGCGATGCGGAACTCGATGGTCGGCAGGCGCTCGGGCAGGCGGACGTCCCAATAGATCTTCGTCCCATCGCTGATGCTTCCCGTGGCGACCAGGGCGCGGATCAGCGCGTCATGGTCGTCGAGCGATGCGAACGCGAGCGGCGGCCCGGCCATCGGCCAGCGGACCCAGAGTTCCGTGCGGTAGCTCGCGTAGCCCGTGTCCGCGCCCGCCCAGAACGGCGAACTCGCCGACAGCGCCAGCAGCGTCGCCAGCCAGGGCCGCGTCCGGTTGAGCACGCCCAGGGCGGCCTCGCGCTCGCCGACCCCGACGTGGACGTGGCAGCCGAAGATGACCAGTTCGTCGGCCAGCGCCCGGTACTGGTCCGCCATGTCCTCGTAGCGCGGCTTGGGCGTGGCCGGCTCCGCCCCGCTTTGGGTCAGCGGGTGGGTCGCGGCGGCGGCGATGCGCCCGCCGGCGCGCCCGGCGGCCTCGATCAGCGCCCGGCGCGACCCGACGATCTGCTGCCGGGCCTCGGCCAGTGATCGGCAGACGGGCGTGGCGATCTCGATCTGCGAGGCGTGGAACTCGGGCTGCACGTTCTCGCCCAGCGCCGCCTCGGCCTGGTGCAGAATAGGTAGGACGCGGGGCCGCAGTCGGCGCGTTTCCGGGTCGATGATCTGGTATTCTTCCTCGACGCCTAGAGTGAATTCTTCAGAGGCCATGGTTACTCACAGTTCGTTTTCGCATTTTTTTGCATACTCACCGAAAGAACAGGATCGGGCAGAGGTTCAACGGAACGACTTTGTCGAACTCGTGGTGGTCGGCGGTCACCAGAGTGCCGCAGGTCTGTTCCGGCGGCAGTCGTCTTCGACACGGCCTCGTCTGCGGCGGCTTGACCGCCCGCACGGAGCGCGTCGTAGTAGACCTCGCACAAGTTGACGGCGTGAATGATGTTGGTTGCCGCCGGGTCTACCAGGTAGGCCGCCACGACCTCCCCGCCCGCCTCCCCACGCAGGAACGCCGTGATGGCGTTCGCATCCATGATGTTGATGGTCATTGGGACCAACGGCGTTCCTCACGCGCAATCTCTCCTGGCCGTTCTTCCATCAGCCGACTCGGGCCTAAGTAGGCCATGCTTCCCAGGATGGCCCGCACCCGTGAGGCATGGTCCATCAGCGCCAACTCCTCTGATGTCGGCCCCGGCAGTTGTTGCGACGGGGATCGCAGCGCGAGGCTGGTGCGTAATCGTTCCACCGCCAGTTGCTCCGGGGACGTTCCGGTTCCTTTGGCTTCTTCGGCCAGCGCTTGTTCAATGTCCGGCGTCAGCGTGCTTGTCATGGCATCCTCCCGTCTGCGTGTTCTGCTGCAGAGTTCGTTTTCGCATTTTCTAGTAAGCCCTTGTCGATAGGCCTCTCGCGTCAGTCCCCCAGGACTGAAGTCCTGGGCTGCCAGGGAGAAGACCGCCCGAGGGTAAGGGCGAGGAAAGACCTCTGTTACATCTGCGCCCTGAACCCTTAGGCGTCGCGCTTTTCTCAGCCACGCACTTCAGTGATCGAGTATTATGCAGGAAGTCTGATAGACCGCACCCCATTTTGCAACTTCTGTCTACTTATTATACCTCGGAGGAAGTGTGTTCAGTATCAACAGGTTGCGGCTTAATCGTCTCCCATCCTTGGGCCTGGAACGAGTGGCGGTGAGCCTCCCAGTCCTCGCGGGTCAGTTGCCAGCGGATGCGGCGGAACTTGCCTCCGATGAATGGGACATCGTCGTCGATGGCGACGATCTTCGCGCCCGATATTTCTTTGAGCCGGTGAGACGCCCGGTTCGGTTCGGCGTTGTCGAGGTTGAGTCTGTGCATTCCGATCTTGTAGAACGCGAAGTCGTTGACGGCAAAGACGGCTTCCTTCATCAGTCCCCGGTTGTGATAAGGCTGGGCGAGCCAGAACCCGCGGTTCTCTTCACGATGCGGGTACAGGCTGATGATGCCGATGGCTTGGTCATCCTGCCTTGCTTTCAGCGTGATCGCCCATCCGTACTCTTGTCCAGCGTCGATCTTTGGCAAGGTCGCTGCAAGATGGTCATACGCGCCGCTGTCGGGGTAGGGCCAGGGAATTGTCGCCGACATGAACTCCAGAATCTCCCAGTGCGGGAAGATGCTTTGTATCTGCGGGGCGTCATCGAGACGCAGGGGCCGCAGCCGCAGCCGGGGCGTTTCAAGAATGGAGATCGGCGTTCGCGTTTCCATGTTAAACCACTTGCGTCAGTCGCCCAGGGCTGAACCCCTGGGCTGCAGAAAGCATTCTGCCCGCCTGCGCGGGCGCAAGACAGTCTCTCCGACGCCCTTATCTTCGGGCAATATGCCCTTTGTAGCCCCAGGGTTC
>CAXUCQ010000120.1:0-7643 GCA_964249295.1 uncultured Armatimonadales bacterium
CCCGCTCCGGGAGGACCCCTGCGGAGGGAGGCACGACCGAAGCAAGGAGGTGGGTTCCTCACCCCTCCCCCGCCGGGGCCGGTCAACCCGGCACGTTTTCGTCCAACTCTTGCAGCCAGACGGTCGCCTCGGCGTCGGACGGCGCGCGCCAGTCGCTGCGCGGCGACAGCGACCCACCCGACCTTGGGGCCGTTCGGGAGGGCCGTGCCGCGTCGGCTGTTTGTTTTCGCTTGTTTCGTTTGCAGCGGACGCTGGTTTTGTGCTATAGTGAAGCGGAAACGAATCGCTGCGATTTGTGAGGCCGCCATGCTGACACCACCCGACACCGAGGTTCTCGTCCCGACCGAGCGAGAGGTACAGATCGCCCTGGCGTCGAGCCGGGCGCTCGCCCCGCTCCTGGACCATATGGAGGCGCCGGAGACGCATTTCACGCTGTCCGCCGACGGCGCGGACGCTGCCGAATTTGACCTTCCGCGGCCTGTGGTCCGCCTCCTCGCGGCGGCGCTGACGGAGCTAGCAGCCGGGAACGCCGTCGCCGTCCTGCCCGTGCCGGCGGAGCTGACGACGCAGCAGGCCGCCGACTTCCTCCGTATGTCCCGCCCTTCTCTGATCAAGATGCTTGACGAGGGGCGGCTTCCCTACCGGAAGGTCGGCGCTCACCGGCGCGTGCGTTCGGAGGATGCCCTGCTTTATGTCAGGAACGAGCGCGCCCGCCGCGCCAAGGTCATGGAAGAACTGGCCGCCGAAACGGAACGGCTCGGATTGTACTGATGGCGCAATCCCCGTTGCTGGTGGCCGTCCTCGATGCCTGTGTCCTGTATCCGCCCAGCCTCCGCGACCTTTTCATGCGGCTCTTGACAAACCTCGTTTATCAGCCCCGCTGGACGGAAGCGATCCATGACGAGTGGATACGGAACGTGCTGGCTGACCGACCGGAAATCACTTCGGCGAGTCTGGAACGCACGCGGCGATTGATGGACCAGATCAATGACGAGAGCCTCGTCACCGGCTACGAGAGTCGCATCTCCACACTTTCCCTGCCCGATCCTGATGACCGACATATCCTTGCGGCGGCGATCACCGCCGGAGCCGCCGTGATTGTAACTTTCAACCTTTCCGACTTTCCCGCCACTGCCCTTGCTCCCGACGGCATCCGCGCCATGCATCCTGATGCGTACCTGACGGCGCTGTTTGACGAAGTGCCGGAGCGCTTTCTGGCGGCGGTCCGGGAACACCGCGCCGCGCTGACTCGCCCGCCCAAGACAGTTGAGGCTTATCTGGAAACTCTGCGGGCGAACCGGCTGACGGAACTGGCGCTCAGGCTCTCCGAATACGCCGAAGAGATTTGAGGCTCTGGTCCTGAAGCCCTCCGGGTCCGCCAGCCCTCCGGGTCCGCCGGTGTGGGGCCGGGCTGTCCACAAAGAAACCCAGCCACGCAGGCTGAAGAAAGACAGGGCGGATTGACGTCTCCTCAGCCCGCGCCAGCGGGGTTTCAGCCGAGGCAACAGAGACGGTAGCGAAATAATAACGCGAGAAGCCCCCCTGACTGGAAGACTAGCCGAGGTACTGAGTGCTGCCGTTATGTATGGTCGCTGTTGTTTCAAGGAAGCCAAGCGTCTTTATAAAGCGGCGTCTGGTGGATGGTTCGGCCGGCAGCAGTTTGGACTCACGCAGAGTGATGGCGACACGGACGCTGTTCCCTGGTACCAGATGCGAGGTCTGATTCATATCGCTATTGAAGGAAACCAGGCCGCGAGCATCACCCAACAGAGCGCCCGGCACGAATGTGCCCAAGTCGCTGCCGCTGCTCTGACCGTTGGTTGTAGTCGAGTGCGGCCCGGCAGTGACTGGGTAGGTCGTGTGTGCCTTCATGCCGACGGCAAAGTACCTTGCCAGGTCGTGTCGCGGCTTGCCCCCGACGACAAACTCGTTTGGGCTGACGCGAGCGGAACGTGGCACCCAAATAATTGTCACGGCGATGTTGATCTTGGCGGCGGAAGTCTGAGCCGTGGCGAACAAGGGCGGAAAGAACAAAGCCGAGAGAGGGAGAAGAGCAATTCTCATGACGGACCGGCCTCGGAAGTCCCGTCCGGCACATTCCTGTCGAGTTCTTCCAGCCAGACGGTCGCCTCGGCGTCGGACGGCGCGCGCCAGTCGCCGCGCGGGGACAGAGAGCCGCCCGACCCGACCTTGGGGCCGTTCGGCATGGCGGAGCGTTTGAACTGGCTGGTCTGGAAGAAGCGGCCTAGAAACAGGCGCAGCCACTTCTTGATCGCGGCCAGGTCGTACTCGTGGCGCTTGTCGGCGGACACGCCGCCGGGCCAGTCGCCCAGAGTCTTGTCGTGCCAGGCGTGGCGGCTGAGGAACGCGACTTTGCTGGGGCGCAGGCCGTAGCGCGTCGTGTAGTACAGGTTGAAGTCCTGCAATTCATACGGCCCGATCTTGGCCTGCGTGCTCTGCGCGGGCGCGTCGCGGTCGTCCGAGTCGTGCGGGACCAGTTCGGGCGAGATCTCGGTGTCCAGGATGGACTGCAGGATCTCGCCCGTTTGGGCGTCGAACTGGCCGCTCCCGATCACCCAATGAATTAAGAACTGAATCAGCGTCTTCGGCACGGACACGTTGACGTTGTAGTGCGACATCTGGTCGCCGACGCCGTAGGTCGCCCAGCCCAGGGCCAGCTCGCTCAGGTCGCCCGTGCCGAGGACCAGTCCGTTGTGGAAGTTCGCCAGGCGGAACAGGTGGGACGTGCGCTCGCCGGCCTGGACGTTCTCGAACGTGATGTCGTAGACGGGGCTGCCGTCGGCGAACGGGTGGCCCAGGTCGCGCAGCATCTGCAGGCAGGACGGGGTGATGTCGATCTCTTGGGCCTCGACGCCCAGGGCGTCCATCAGCTTCCAGGCGTTGGACTTGGTGACGTGGCTGGTGGCGAAGCCGGGCATGGTGTAGGCCAGGATGTTGCGGCGGGGCAGCCCCAAGCGGTCCATCGTTTTGGCGGCGACGATCAGGGCGTGGGTCGAGTCCAGTCCGCCCGAGACGCCGATGACGACCTTCGAAATGCCCGTGCTCTGGAGCCGCTTCAGCAGGCCGTGGACCTGGATGTTGTAGGCCTCGAAGCAGCGGGCGTCGCGCTGCGCCGGGTCGTCGGGGACGTAGGGGAAGCGCTCGACGCGGCGGAGGAGTGGGACGTCGCCGTCCGGGACCTGGAAGTCGAAGGGGACGCGGCGCATCTCGCGCAGGCGTTCTTTGTACTGGCCCACGGTGTCCTGGAAACTGGTCAGGCGCATCCGGTCCTGCGTCAGCCGTTCCAGATCGATGTCGGCGGCGATGACCTGCTCGGCCGCGGGGAACCGCTCCGCCTCGGCCAGCAGTTCGTTGTTCTCGTAGATCAGGGCGTGGCCGTCCCAGGCCAGATCCGTCGTTGATTCGCCCGGCCCCGCCGCCGAGTACAGGTAGGCGGCGACGCACGTGCCGGACTGGGCGGCGCAGAGGTCCTTGCGGTACTGGGCCTTGCCGATGGTGATGTTGCTGGCCGACAGGTTCGCCAGGACGGTCGCCCCGGCCAGCGCGCCCCAGGTGCTCGGCGGGATCGGCGTCCACACGTCCTCGCAGATCTCGGCGTGCAGCGTGAAATCCTTGACATTGGCGGCCTCGAAGACGATGTCGCTGCCGAAGGGAGCGCTCTGGCCCAGCAGCGACACCTCGCGGGCGACGGCGTCGCGGCCCGACGTGAACTGGCGCTTCTCGTAGAACTCCCGATAATTGGGCAGGTAGGTTTTGGGCGTGACGCCCAAGATGCGGCCACGGTAGATCACGACGGCGCAGTTGAACAGTTTGCCCTCCAGTCGCAGCGGGGCGCCGACGAGCAGCACGGGACAGAGGTCGCGGCTGGCGTCGACGACCCGGCCCAGGGCCGCCTCGGTCGCGTCCAGCAGCGCGTCCTGGTGGAACAGGTCCTCGTTGGAGTAGGCGGACAGGCCGAGTTCGGGGAACAGGGCGACGGCGGCGCGCATCGCGGAGGCCCGCCGGGCCAGGCCCAGCGTCCTTTCCGCGTTGTAGGCGGGGTCGGCGACGCGCAGGAAGGGGACGCAGACGGCGGCCCGGACGAAGCCGTGGGAGTAGATGGATTGGAACGGTCCGTTCATGAGACCTCCGGCGTCGGTTAGATCCAGTCGGTTAGATCCAGTCGGTTAGATCCAAGTCGGTCCCAGGATTGAAATCTTGGGCTGACGAAGAGAGGACTGCCCGCCTGCGCGGGCGAGGAAAGTCACGTCATGTCTACGCCCGCGACGGCAGTTTTTACCTGGACAGCTCAGGATCTCGATCCTGGGACTGACGCAGGCAGTCTCTCGTGTAGAGTGTAGCCCAAGGCGGGCCGAAAGCAAACAGCCCCCTGCAAAAACGTCAGTGGTTTGCCGATAAGAGTCACGGAGACGGGCTGTGCCAGGCCTGTCAGACCTGGGAACAGCCTCTTCGGGAAAAAAGAGGCCGTATGCGCGTTGGGGAGACTGTCACGGACCGCGCGCCGCTGCTAGAAAGGCCGCATGAGAATACTGTTGGCGGAAAATGACTCACGCTCGGCAAAGGACCTGTGTTCAGCGCTGGCGGAGGCCGGCCATGACGTGACGGTGATCGGCGACGGCGCGGCGGCCTGGGAGGCGTTCCGGGCCGAGCCGTTCCCGCTCGTGATCGCGGGCGACGACCTGCCCGGCCTGGACGGGCGGGGTCTGTGCCGCGCCATCCGCGAGGGCGGCCATGCGCCGGCCCCGTCCCTGATCCTGCTTTCCTGCCCGACCGCCGCCGACCTGCCGGCGCGGGTCGAGGACGCCGAGCGGTTCCAGCGGATGCAGCAGGCCCTGCAGCGCAGCGCCCACCTGGAGCAGCAGAACCAGCAGATGGGCGAGACGATCTTCTGGCTCGAGTCGGCCAATTATCGCTTTTCGGAGCTGTTCGCGGGCCTGCCCGCCGCGTGTTACTCTTACGACGAGCAGGGGCGCATCTTCGAGTGGAACCGCGCCGCCGAGGAGATGTTCGGCTTCGCCCCCGAGGAGGCCACGCACCGGATGCTCTGGCAGCTCTTCGCCGAGGAAGACCCGGCGGCGCAGGACGAAAACATCCGCCGGCACAAGGCCACGATCCAGAAGGTCGTGGTCGGCGAGGCGATCCTGGGGGCCGAGGTCGAGGCCCGCCGCCGCGACGGCAGCCGCCTGCACCTGCTCTCCAACACCATCCCCGTCCGCGCGGCGGACGGCTCGATCACGGGCATCATCAGCGCCAACCTGGACATCACGGAACGCCGGCGCTTGGAGGAACAGGTGGGCGATCAGCTCCGCCGCATGACCGAGCTGAACGCCGAACTGGCGCGTCAGAAGGACGAGCTGGCGCGGGCCAACGCGCGCCTGGCCGAGATCGCCACGACCGACGGCCTGACGGGCCTGAAGAATCACCGCTTCCTGCAGGAGACGCTGCAGACCTGCTACTCGTTCGCCCGGCGTCACGGCCTGCCGATGTCCGTGCTGATGCTCGACGTCGACGATTTCAAGAGCTACAACGACGCCTACGGCCACCCCGCCGGCGACGACGTCCTGCGCGGCATCGCGGGCCTGCTGACCGGCTCCCTCCGCGACCACGACACGGTCGCGCGGTACGGCGGCGAGGAGTTCGTCATCCTGCTGCCCGCCACGGGGCCGGACGAGGCCGCGCTGGTCGCCGAGCGCCTGCGCCGGCGCATCGCGGGCTTTGCGTGGCCGCTGCGGCCCGTGACCGCCTCGCTGGGCGTCGCCACGTTCACCCCCGGCGCTACGGCCCTTTGTTCCGGCCACACGGAACTGCTGGATGAGGCGGACCGCGCCCTGTACCACTCCAAGCAGCACGGGCGCAACCGCGTCACGCTCGGCTCGGATCTGCCGACGGTGTGCGTCCTGCCCCGGGAAGCGTATGTGCAAGAAGCGTGCGGGGAAAAGGTCGCGGCGTAGGACCCCCTCTCCGGCTTCGCCACCGGGTACAATCAGGGCAGGATGACTGCCCCGCCCGACACCGTTCGTCTCGCTCTGCGGCGCTTGCCGCCCGTCAACACACTGCTGGAGATGGAGCCGGCACGATCGCTGCTCCGTCTCCATCCCCGCCCGCGGCTCGTGGCGGCGATCCGCGCACAGCTTGACGAGGCGCGGAGCCATCTCCTTCGGGACGGCGCGGACGATGCGCCGCCGTTCCCCGCAGACGCCTTCTTCCGCGCCGTCGAGCGCGCCCTGTCCGCGCAGACGCTGACCCGGCTGCAGCGCGTCCTCAACGGGACGGGGATCGTCCTGCACACCAACATGGGCCGCGCCCCGCTCGCGCCCGCCGCCGTGGACGCCGTGCGCGACGTGTCGCTGGGCTATTCCAACCTGGAACTCGACCTGGCGGACGGCAGGCGCGGCGGGCGGGGCGGACAGACCGAGGCGCTCCTGTGCCGATTGACCGGCGCGGAGGCCGCCCTGGTCGTCAACAACTGCGCCGCCGCCGTCCTGCTGGCCCTGTCCGCACTGGCCGGGGGCGGCGAGGTGGTGATCTCGCGGGGCGAACTGGTCGAGATCGGCGGCGCGTTCCGCATCCCCGACGTGATCGCGCAGAGCGGCGCGCGTCTGGCCGAGGTCGGCACCACCAACAAGACCCGGCTGTCCGATTATGAACAGGCCCTGACGCCCGAAACCAGAGCACTGCTCAAAGTCCACCAGAGCAACTATCGCATCATCGGCTTCCACAGCGAGGTCGGACTGCCCGAACTGGTCGCGCTCGCCCGCGCCCACGCACTCCCACTCCTGCACGACCTGGGCAGCGGCGCCCTGGTCGATCTGTCGCGGTTCGGCCTGCCGCGCGAGCCGACCGTCGGCGACGCGGTCCGCGCCGGCATCGACGTGGTCGCCTGCAGCGGCGACAAGCTGCTCGGCGGCCCGCAGTGTGGTCTGCTGGTAGGCCGCGCCGAGGCGATCGCCCGCATGGCCCGCCACCCGCTGTTCCGCGCCCTGCGCGCGGACAAGATGACCCTGGCCGCCCTGGAAGCCACGCTGCGTTTGTACGAAGACGAGGCCGGGCTGCCGGAGTCGGTCCCCGTCCTGGCCCTGCTGTCCCAGCCGCCCGCCGCTTTGCTCCGCCGCGCCCGCCGCTTGCGCGCCGCGCTGTCCAAACTCCCCGGTCTGGGCGTCGCGATCAAACCCGGCCTCAGCTTCAGCGGCGGCGGCACCCTGCCCGAAGTGGGCCTGCCCTCGCAGCACGTCCACGTCCGGCCCGCCGCCGTGACCGCCGAACGGCTCTCCGAACTTCTCCGACGTCACCAGCCGCCCGTCATGGGCATGATCGCCGAGGGCGCGTTCGTTTTGGATGTCCGTACCCTGCGCGACGGCGAGATCGCCGAAGTTGTGCAGGCGTTCCGGGACAAACTACGGCTTGACGGCGATGCCGGGGCGTGTTAGGGTGTCGCCGCCGCCCCCGCGTCCGGCGCGGCGTCGAGGTCGAGATCTGGAACAAGCGCCTCCTGGAGAGCGGGGCGCGTCCGCCGGGACGGCAGCGATGATCCGCCAGAAGGCGCTCTACGGCCAGCCCTACGTCGAGGTCGAGGGCGCGCTGACCGTCGGCGAGACGAACCGGGTGCTGACGCGGCTCGAGAC
>CAXUCQ010000120.1:7653-7927 GCA_964249295.1 uncultured Armatimonadales bacterium
GTGCCTGTGGTGGCTGGTCGATGAGGGCCACGCCTGAGCCGGCCCTTTCCAGGCGCCTTCATCTCTTCTTCATCTTTTTCTGTTATCTTCTCCCTGATTCGTGGAACCATTGCCACAGACTCCGCCATAGAAGAACCATCACCTGCCGAGCAGTACCACCTATGAACGACTCCATCCGATTCCGCCTCCTGGCCGTGACCGCCGGCCTTGCCGCCTTGCTGCTGCCGGCGCTGCGCGCGGGCGCTGCGCCCGCCCGCGCCGCCGTGGCGGGCGA
>CAXUCQ010000121.1:0-7898 GCA_964249295.1 uncultured Armatimonadales bacterium
GATCTTCAGCAACCCCATCTACGTCCAGCCCGCCTCCGCCCCCGCGCACGCCGCCGCAGACCGGCTCATCTCCACCCCTCGCAGCCACAACGAGCGATCTTCCTCTAAATAAACGACGAATTCTCGCTTTTCTTAACATTCACTTAACATACGGGCAGTAAAATACTGTACAATGTGCGCGGAAAAAGATCGTCTACACGAGAAAGACGACGCCAAGAGGAGGACAGCTTTGAAAACTTGGAAAGCGGCGCTTGCCTGCGGCCTGATGGCCGGCGGCATCACAGCGGGGTCGCCCCCCGCGCACGCACAAGGGGCGGCGTTCCCGGACGTCCCGGCCAATCATTGGGCCTACCAGGCCGTGCAGGACCTGGCCGACAAGGGGTACGTCAAGGGCTACCCGGACGGCAGATTCCTGGGCAAGCGGGCGATGACCCGGTACGAGTTCGCCACGGTCATCGACCGCATGGCGCAGACCATCACCGACCTGTCGGCGCAGGTCAAGGCCGGACAGGCCGTCACGACCGCGACGGGGACGCCGGTCACCCAGGACGACCTGAACAAGATTCAGGTGCTCACCGACTCGTTCCAGAAGCAGCTCGCCGACATCCAATCGGTCACGGCCGGGGCCACCAGTCCCTTCCAGGCCCAGATCGACGCCGTCCGCGCCGACATCCTCGACATCCAGGCCAACGTCGCCAAGGCACAGGCCACCGCCAACAACTCCTACGGCGCCGGCGCGGACCGGAAGTTCCAGATCAGCGGCTACGTCCAGGCCCGCTACCAAGAGTCCGGCAAGGCCCAGGACCTGTACCCCTCCGGCACGTCCGCCAAGTCGGGGACCTACAACGGCAACTACGCCGAGGGCGGCGACCCCGAAAGCTTCGAGGTCCGCCGCGCCCGCCTCAAATTCACCGGCGCCGTCACGGACAACACCAGGTTCGGCGTCCAGATCGACACCAGCGGCGCGGTCACCGCCGGCGCCACGCCCAACCAGCAGGTCACGGTGCGCGAGGGCTATGTCGCCTACACGTTCGGCGACGGCAAGCCCGCCCACGCCCCGACGTTCACCGCCGGCCTGTTCGCCAACCCGTTCGGCTTCGCCCTGCCGTCCTCGATGGCGAACTTCCTCACGCCCGAGCGGCCCCTGGCCTTCAGCGAGGCCGGCTACGGCATCTGGGCCAACCAGGACTATGACAAGGGCGTGCAGCTCTCCTACAACACCCCCCAGCAGCTCATCGGCTTCCTGCCCGGCGGCCTGAAACTGACGGCGGCCCTGGTCAACGGCAACGGGCGCACCGGCGAGAACAACGACCGGCACTTCGACGGCGTCTACCGCGTCGGCTACCAGACTCCCAACAAGATCCTCGGGGTGGGGGTCTCGTACTACGACGGCGAAGTGCCGGCGGTGGCGGCCACGACCGGCACGGCCTACCATGACGACCGGAAACAGCTCTTCGGCGTGGACGGGCAGGTCACCACGCCCGTCGGCGTGTTCGCCAACGCCGAGTACGAGAGCGGCAAGTACGAGCAGTTGTTCCGGTTCACCAGCCAGACCGCCAGCAGCGCCGTCGACGCGCCCGGCAACAAGATCGAAGGCTACTACGGCCAGATCGGCTACTCGTTCTTCAGCAAGACCGACAAGCCGCTCAGCTTCTTCTTCGACTACGACGTGCTGCGCCGCTCCGAGGGCAGCGGCATCCGGTTCTTCAACGCGACCAACGCGCTGGTCGGGCTGCCGACCGGCCAGTACACCGACGAGAACTACGGCTACGGAGCCAGCTACAACCTGGACCGGGCGACCCGGCTCCGGGTCTACTACGACCGGCCCGACCAGGTCGCCCATGCGCCGGGATTCACCCCGGAGAAGATCAGCCAGACCACGGCCGAGCTCCAGGTCAAGTTCTAAGCTGATCGGAACAAGACCGACACCGGCGCGGGAGGGGGTTGCCCTTCCCGCGCCGTGGGAAAAGACGAGACACATGATTTCACAATGGCTGAAGCGCGCCGCCGCCGTCGCCGCAGGCTTCTCCGCCCTCACAGGCATGGCTGCACAGGCGCAGTCGCTCAATGGCGCGGGCGCGACCTTCCCCGCCCCCCTGTACCAGAAATGGTTCGGGGAGTACAATCAGGAGAAGCACGTCCAGATCAACTACCAGCCCATCGGCTCGGGCGGCGGCATCAAGAACATCACCGCCCGCAGCGTCGACTTCGGCGCGTCCGACGCGCCCATGACCGACGCCGAACTTAAGGCCGCGCCGGGCATCATCCACATCCCCACCGTGGCCGGTGCCGTGACCGTCGCTTACAACGTGGCGGGTCTCGGGCCGGGCGTGGCCCTGTCCGGGGATGTCATCGCCGACATCTTCCTCGGCAAGATCGGGTTCTGGGACGACCCGCGCATCACCCGACTCAACCCCGGCGTCAGGTTCCCGCACACGGCGGTCGCTCCGTTCCACCGCTCGGACGGCTCCGGCACGACCAACGCCTTCACGACCTATCTGAGTCAGGTCAGCCCCGACTGGAACAGCCAGATCGGTGCGGGCAAGTCCGTCCACTGGGTCAGGGGCCTCGGAGGCAAAGGCAATCCCGGCGTCGCGGCCCTGATCAAGCAGAACGACGGCGGCATCGGCTACATCGAGCTGGCCTACGCCGTGACCAACAAGATCTTCTACGCCAAGGTCCGCAACAAGGCCGGCAGGCTGATCTACCCGGACGTGGCGAGCACCACGGCGGCGGCGGACGGCTCGACACTGCCGCCCGACTTCCGCAAGGTCATCGTGAACACGTCGGCCCCGAACGGCTACCCCATCACCGCCTTCACGTTCCTGCTGGTGTATCCGAACGCCAAGCCGGAACTGAAAAGCTTTCTGGAGTGGGCGCTGACCACCGGCCAGCGCGACGCGGAAGGCCTGCTCTACGCGCCGCTGCCGCCCGGCGTCCAGAAGCGCGCCCTCGCGGCGGTCGCAAGGATTCACTAGCCTCTCCGCTGGCCGGTCCGACCGAGATGGGTCTGTGATGAGCACTCCTTCACCCGAAACGACCGCCGGACCGACGCGGGTCCCGGCGATGAACGACCACTTCGGTGGCGGCAGGGCCACGTCGGCGACATTCTCCACCCGGTACGGGGACAAGATCTACTCCGCCCTGACTTTCCTGGCGTCCCTCAGCATCTTCGTCATCATCATCTGGCTGGCCGTTTCGCTGGCGCGGGCGAGCGGGCCGTCGATTCACAGGTTCGGCTGGCGCTTCGTGACCGGCAGCGTCTGGGACGAGACCGCCGACTCCTACCACATCCTGCCGTTCATCTTCGGCACGCTGTATTCCTCGCTGATCGCCGTCATCCTGGCCGTGCCGGTCAGCATCGGCGCGGCCGTCTTCCTGTCGGAACTCGCGCCCCCCGCCGTTCGGACGCCCATGACGTTCCTGATCGAGCTTCTCGCGGCGATCCCGAGCGTCGTCTACGGCCTATGGGGCATCTTCCTGCTGCTGCCGTGGATGAAGGCCCACATCATGCAGCCGGGGGCGCATCTGGCGAAGGTCCCCCTCATCGGCGGCCTGTTCGGCGGCCTCGCGATTGGGCCGAGCATGCTCGCCGCCGGCATCATCCTCGCCATCATGATCACGCCGTTCATCACCGCCGTCACCCGCGACCTGCTCCGGGCCATCCCCAAGGCCCAGCGCGACGGGAGCTACGGCCTGGGGGCGACGCAGTGGGAGACCATCTCCCGCGTCGTCGTCCCCTACGCCAAAGCGGGCATCGTCGGGGCCGTCGTCCTAGGGCTGGGCCGGGCGCTGGGCGAGACGATGGCCGTGACGATGCTGATCGGCAACCAGTCGCCGTCTACGCCCTCCGGCCTCTCCTGGTCCCTGTTCGATTCCGGGTATACCATGGCGAGCGCCCTCGCCAACAAGTTCAACGAGGCCGGGCCGGGCCTGAACACGTCGGCCCTGATCGAGGTCGGCTTGGTCTTGTTCGGCGTGACCATCGTCGTCAACATCCTGGCCCGCCTCCTGGTGCGCTACACGGCCAAAGACCTGCAAGGGCGGTAAAGGGACGCGCGACGGTGATGCAAAGACGCAACCTGATGAACGCGGTCATGCTGACGCTGTGCGGCCTGGGAGCCGCGCTGGCGATTCTCGTCCTGAGCCTGGTGCTGTTCTTCCTGCTGTCCAAAGGCTTCCGCTCGCTGCACCTGTCGCTCTTCACGCGCCTCCCGAACCACACGGACGAGTCCCAGGGCGGCATGTCGCAGTCCATCCTGGGGACGCTGACGCTGCTCGGCATCGCCTCCCTGCTCGGCCTGCCGCTGGGCATCCTGGGCGGCATCTACCAGGTCGAGGCGCGCGGCCCGTTCGCAGCCCTGGTCCGGTTCTTCACCGACGTCCTGAACGGCATCCCCTCCATCGTCATCGGCATCTTCGTCTACGCCGCCGTCGTGTACCCGACCGCGCGGGCGCATCCGGGGACGGGCTTCTCCGCCTACGCGGGCGGCGCCGCCCTCGGCATCCTGATGATCCCCACCGTCATGCGGACCACGGAGGAGATCCTGCGGCTCGTGCCGAACGCGCTCCGCGAGGCCTCCTTGGGTCTCGGGGCGACGCGCTGGCGGACCATGTGGAGCGTCGTCCTGCCGACCGCGCGAGGCGGCGTCATCACGGGCGTCATGCTCGCCCTGGCCCGCATCGCCGGCGAGACCGCGCCCCTGCTGTTCACGATCCTGGGCAACGAATTCCTGGCGACGCACAAATGGCATGGGTTGACGCTGCCAACCGCGAACGCGCCCATCGACGCCCTGCCGCTGCGAATCTACAACTACGCGCTCGCGGTCGACCCCGCCCAGAACGCCATGGCCTGGGCCGGCGCGGTCGTCCTCATCACCATGATCTTGGTCCTCAGCATCGCGGCCCGGTTCGCCACGCGCAGCCGGCTGCTTGAGGAGAAGTAGGGAAGCTTACCCGATGGCAACTACACCGGAACAGTCGAACGTCGAGCAGGTCGCGCCGGAGCGATCCGGCCCGTCCGCCGTCTCCGTGCCGCAGATCGCCGGCCTCAAAGAGTCGTCTCAGAGCGGGACGTCACCTTCCGCCAAGACCAAGATCAAGGCCGAGAACATGGACTTCTACTACGGCGCGTTCCACGCGCTCAAGGACATCAACATCGTCATCCCCGAGAAGCAGGTGACGGCGCTGATCGGCCCATCCGGCTGCGGCAAATCCACGTTCCTCCGCTGCCTCAACCGCATGAACGACCTCATCGACGGCACGCGCCTCACCGGCTCGGTCGTGATGGACGGCCAGGACCTGTACGACAAGAAAGTCGATGTGGTCGATCTCCGCAAGCGAGTCGGCATGGTTTTTCAGAAGCCCAACCCGTTCCCGATGTCCATCGCGGACAACATCACCTACGGCCCGCGCATCCACGGCATCTCCAGCCGCAAAAAGCTCGACGAGATCGTGGAGCGCACCCTGCGCGGAGCGGCCCTGTGGGACGAGGTCAAGGACAAGCTCAAACAGTCCGCCTACGCGCTCTCCGGCGGTCAGCAGCAGCGCCTCTGCATCGCGCGGACTCTCGCCGTCGAACCCGAGGTCATCCTGATGGACGAGCCGTGTTCCGCCCTCGACCCCAACAGCACCTTCCGCGTCGAACAGTTGATCGAGGACCTGCGGAAACAATACGCCATCGTCATCGTCACCCACAACATGCAGCAGGCCGCCCGCGTCTCCCAGCAGACCGGCTTTTTCCTGCGCGGCGAGATGAAGGAGTTCGGCGACACGGGCCAGCTCTTCACCAACCCCAAGGACAAAGACACGGAAGCCTATGTCTCGGGCCGCTTCGGTTGATTCCCGCCGCTCCCCTCGCGGGGCGGCGCCGACGGCGGGTATAATCAGCGCATGACCCCGCCGTGTCTGATCCTGTGTGACAACGCCCTCCCCGTCGTCGAAGCCTGGCGCGCGTACTTCGGCGGCTTCCCAAACATCGAGATCCTCTGCGACGACTTCGCCAACCAGGAGGCCGACGGCCTCGTCGCCCCATCCAACTCCTTCGGGCGCATGGACGGCGGGCTTGACGCCGAGATCGTCGGCCTGCTCGGCGAGGATGTCGAAAGCGAAGTCCAGCGCGTCATCCGCGACCGGCACGAAGGCGAACTGCTCGTCGGCCTCGCCGAAGTCGTGATGACCGATCACCCCCAGTTCCCATTTTTGATCGTCGCCCCGACCATGCGCGTCCCGCAGAACATCGCCCGGACCGCCAACGCCTACCTCGCCTTCCGCGCCGCCCTGTGCGCCGTCCGCGACTTCAACGACCGTCACGGCGACCCGATCTCCCGCCTGCTCGTCCCCGGCCTCGGCACGTCCAACGGCTTCATGCCCCCGCTGCGCGCCGCCCGCCAGATGCGCGCGGCCTACGACGCCGTCGTCTTCGGACAGACGCCCAACCTCGACATCTCCCTCGACGCCGGCGCGGACAGCGAGGACAAATACCGCGTCCAGGAGCGCGAAGCCGGCCCTCCAAACAGCCTCGCATGACATCGAAAAGCGAACAATTTTCGCGTGGCCTGTTGGCGTGGTATCAGGCCAACAAGCGCGACCTGCCGTGGCGCCGCCTGGCGCACGACCCGTATGCCGTCTGGGTCTCCGAGATCATGCTGCAGCAGACCACGGTCGCCGCCGTGATCCCGTTCTACAACCGTTGGATGGCCCGCTTCCCGACCGTGCAGCATCTGGCCGAAGCGCCCCTCGACGACGTGCTGAAGCACTGGGCCGGCCTGGGCTACTACGCCCGCGCCCGCAACCTGTACAAAGGGGCGCAGACCGTCGTCGCCCTGTACGGCGGACAGGTCCCGTCCGACCCGCCCACGCTGCTGGGCCTGCCGGGCATCGGCCGCTACACGGCGGGCGCCGTCCTTTCCATCGCCTTCGGTCAGGATGCGCCGATCTTGGACGCCAACGTCATCCGCGTCCTGTCCCGCGTCTACGCCGTGACCGGCGACCCGAAAACGTCTCCCGCGACCCAGTCCGAATTGTGGCGTCTCGCCCAAGAGGTCATCCCCAGCGGTCAGGCCGGTGACTTCAACCAGGCGATGATGGAACTCGGCGCGCTCGTCTGCAGCGCCGCCGCCCCCAAGTGTGCTGCGTGTCCCGTCGAGGCCGTCTGCCGGGCCAAGGCGCAGGGCGACCACACCGCCTTCCCGCAGTTCCAGGGCGTCAAAAAGTGGCTCGATGTCGAGGACGTTTCCGTGGCCGTGCGCGACGCGCAGCGGCGCGTCCTGATCGTGCAGCGCCCCCCCGACGCGAGCCTCTGGGGCGGCCTGTGGGAACTGCCCCGCGCCACCCGTCAGGACGGCGAACCGCTGCCCCGGTGCGCCGCCCGCGCCGTCTGCGAGGCGGTCGGACTGACCATTACCACCCCTCAGCCGTTCGGCGCCATCAAACACGCCGTCGCCAACCGCCGCGTCACGCTCCACGGCTTTGAAACTCAGGTCTCAGGGGCAGCGACGCCTCAAGCGCGCAACTGCGCGCGCTTCGCCTGGGAGCCGCCGGCGCGATTGTCTCATTACGCCCTCGCCACGCCGCAGGTCCGTCTCCTCGAAAGGCTGACGGCCTCCGATGCCCAGGTTCGCCTGGATCTCTGAGGCGCCGCGCACGGCGCAGTTGCAATTGCCGCGCAACTTGTGTATAATCGCTTTACGTCAAGTGCGCCCGTAGCTCAGTGGATAGAGCATCTGTCTTCGGAACAGAGGGCCGGGAGTTCGAATCTCTCCGGGCGCGGTCGGCCAGGCTCCGTATCGTCTCAAGACGGTACGGGGCCTTTGCCATGTGTCGTGGAAGTCGAGCCGGAAGGATCACGAGGGGAATGAAGAAAGTCACACTGATCACGGATGGGGCGTGTTCCGGCA
>CAXUCQ010000122.1:0-7882 GCA_964249295.1 uncultured Armatimonadales bacterium
ACCCCGGCGCGTTCGGCAAGGCCCGCACATACCCGATCCCCGATGACGTCGTCCCCGCCTGGAACTCCACCCCGCCCCCCGTCGTGAAGGGAGGCAAAGGCAAGTGATCGAGACTTCCCTGCTGTTCGGCACCCTCGCGGACCTGTCGGACGCCCTGCGCCGCCGTGACGTCTCCTCCGTCGAGCTGACCCAGGCCTATCTGGACCGGCTGTCGCGACTCGGCCCCGCGCTGGGCGCCCTCGCCCACCTGACCCAGACGCAGGCGCTCGCCCAGGCCGAGCGGGCCGACAAGCTGCTGGACCAGGAGCGGCGCGGCGGCCGCCAGCGCGGCCCCCTGCTCGGCATCCCCTACGGCGCCAAAGACCTGCTCGCCACCGCCGGCGTCCCAACCGAGTGGGGCAGCCCGGCCCACGTCGGGCAGACGTTCGACTACGACGCCGCCGTCGTCCACAAGCTCGAAGACGCCGGCGCCGTCCTGGTCGGCAAGCTCTCCATGGTCGAGCTGGCCGGCGGCCCGTCCTACCGCTACGCCTCCGCCTCCGTCACCGGGCCGGGCCGGACGCCCTGGAACCCGGAACACTGGTCCGGCGGCTCGTCGAGCGGCCCCGGCGCGGCCACGGCGGCGGGCCTGGTCGGCTTCAGCATCGGGTCCGAGACCTGGGGCAGCATCGTCTGCCCGTCGTCGTTCTGCGGCGTGTCCGGCCTGCGCCCCACCTTTGGCCGCGTCAGCCGCTGGGGCGCCATGGCCCTGTCCTGGACCATGGACAAGATCGGCCCCATGGCCCGTTCCGCCGAGGACTGCGGCCTGATTCTGGCCGCCATCGCCGGCCAGGACGCCCAGGACGGCACGACAGGGAGTGCCAGCGCCTTCAAATACGCCGCCAGGCGCGGCAAGCCGCGCTCCATCCAGGGCCTGAAACTCGGCGTCGTCCGCCCCGACTACGGCAAAGGCCCCTACGCCCAGCCCGAAGTGGGCCGCGTCTTCGACGCCGCCCTGCTCGTGCTGGAGCAGCAGGGCGCGGTCATTCAGGACGCCGCCCTGCCCGAGATACCGACCGACCCCGCCGCCAGCACCATCGTCACCGTCGAGGCCGCCGCCGCCTTCGAGGACCTGACCCGCGACAAGGCCCGGCTCGCCAAGCTGGCCGACGACGAGCAGCAGGGCGGCCTCCTGGCGGGCCTGGTCATCCCCGCCGTGGACTACATCCGGGCGCAGCGCATCCGCGCCCTCGCCCAGAGCGCCTGTTTCGACCTGTTCGCCAAGTACGACGCCCTCGTCGCCCCCGGCTACTCCCAGGTCGCCCCGCCGATCACCGCCAGCCTCGACGACTACTTCGTCGGCGGCGACAACGGTCTGGGCGGCTTCGGCAACCTCGCCGGCCTGCCCGCCCTGTGCGTCCCCATGGGCTTCGGCAAAGGCCACCTGCCCCTCGGCCTCCAGTTCGTCGGCCCGGCCTTCGACGAGGCCACCCTGCTCACCCTCGGCATCGCCTTCCAGCGCGAGACCGACTGGCACCTCAGACGCCCCCCGGCCCCTTTCGGCGTCTAAATGGAAGTCACCGTGCGTCAGGCAGCATCGGAGGATCTGGGGGAGATTGAGAGCCTCTGGCGGGAGTTGACGGAGTGGCATCTGTCGCTCCAGCCGCACCGTCCGTTCCGGCCTGACGCTTGGGAGTGGCGACGGCGCGGCTTCGAGCGGGCGCTGAACACGCCGGATACCAACCGAGTCTTTCCCGCAGAGGCCGATGGACGCGCCGCCGGCGTCCTGTGGTGCGAGATTCGGGATGCCGAACCCAGCCCGCGTGTCCAGCCGCCTCGATACGCCGAGATTGAGGTACTCACCGTCAAGGAAGCAGCGCGCGGACGGGGAGTAGGCGAACGCTTGATGAGGGCGTGTCAGGAATGGCTGGAGGGGAACGGCATCACGCGCACCGTCCTCAAAGTCGTCGCGGGGAACGAAGGCGCACTGCGCTTCTACGAGAAGTTCGGCTACCGGACGATCAACGCGATCATGGAGCGGAACCAGTAGCGCCCGGCTCGACAGGCGCACGCAAGGGAAACAGCCGACGCCGGATTTCGCGCGCGGCGTGCGCCCCGCCCACCCCGATGACGAGCAGAGCAACGCCCCACGCCCACCAGGGCAGGCCGTGGCCGAACAGGAAAACGTAGCCGTAGGGCATCAGCCAGAAGAACACGCCGAGCGCGACCGGGATGGCGACGGGCCGCTTGCGCCGGACACAGGACGCCAGCCAGGCCATCGTCCCCCAGAACAGCGGGTGATGCGCCAGGTAGAGCGCCCCGAACACGACCGGATCGACCCCGTAGTGATGGCCGAGTTGGAGGATGTGCCTCCACAAGTGCAGCAAGGTCTCAGTCAAACGGCAGCTCCGGCGGCGGGAGCAACATCCCCGCCCGCGCGCAATCGGCGAAGTAAGCAGTCACGGCTTTCGCCGTGGTTGGGCGGTAAGCGTCCGCGCCGGGAAACGACGCCGGCTCAGTCGCCAGCGACGGCGCGGCCAGGCCCAGCGAAGGCAGCAGCGCCTCGACGGCCAAACGCTCATCATCGGCGAGGAAGACGATCCGCTCCAGCCCCGTCAGTTCCAGCCCGTACTTCACCAGCACCTCCAGGCTGGGGTAGCGCCCGGCGTCCGTGTGCAGTCGCAGCATCCGCTCCATCGCGTCCGGGCCGGTGACCGGCGCGAACGCGGCACGGGTGTGCCAGGCTTTGGCATTGTACGGCACAAGCGCCACCCCCGGCAGGCCCAGCAGCGCGGCGCGACCGAAGACCAGCAGCGCGTGCGGGTAGCCTTTAGCAACCTTGTCGGCCAGCAGCGGCGTGTCGGGGCGCAGCGAGAAATGGACGTAGTCGGCCAGCCCCAGCATCCGATCCCGGCGCCGGGCGCTCGCGCGCGGCGCGATGCCGCCGCGCCCCGCCAGGACGGTCTGCGCGTATAGCGCGCCGTCCAGGAGGATGTGCGGCAGGTAGTGGAGCGGCGTCACGTGGTACAGCCAAGACGTGTCGGACATCGGCTTCCCTACTCGGAGATCGCCTGTGCAAGAGCCGCCCGGTGTTCATCCGCCCGGTGCGGCTGCGGGCATTGCGCTTTGTCCAGCAGCAGCACGAACTCGACCGTGTACCCGCGCGCCGACATGCGCGGCGTGCTGACCCGGTAGCGCTTGTAGCGGCGCGGAAGCAGGGTCGTCGCGCCGCGCGCGGCCAGCATGGTCAGCAGGTCGCCCGTCGGGATGTTCCCGTCGGTGCTGTAACTGAGCAGCACCCAGCGCGACGGGACGGCGTCCACCAGCGCCGAAAGCGCCGGCAGGGCCGTCGCGGCGTGGTTAAAGGCCGAGCGGCGCTCCGCGCGCCAGTCGGTGCGGATGGCCGATTTGCTGCCCGGCCCGAAGGCGGGAACGTCACTCCCGTCCCAGAGCGCCAGCGTGTTCAGCAGGTGGTAGTTGCTGCCGTAAGGATGCTGATTGTAGGGCGGGTCCAGATAAGCGATGTCCGGCGGCGCGCCGACAATCTCCGCCCAATGCTCGGCCAGCCACTGCGCGTCGCATCGGCAGGCCCGGTTCGCGTGGCCGTTGTCCAGCAGCTGCGGCGCGGCGAGGCGGATGTCGCTCAGGATGCGGTACAGGGCCGTGCCGGTGCGGCCGCCCCAGCCGTCGTGGTAGGCTTTGAACAGGCCGCTGGTGTTGCTGACGTAGGACGCCGCATAGAGCAGGGGCGCGAGCAGATAGTCGCGGCCCTCCGGGGTCAGCATCCCGTCCCGCTCCCAGTCGGCGATCTGCTGCCGGACGGCGTCCAGTTTCCCCCCATTGGCGCGGGTCCAGAAGCACCGCTCGCGCCGCGGCTCCGGGCGGACGTCGTCCTGGGGGCAGAAGTGGCGCGTCAGATACCCGCCTTCGGCGGGAGTCAGGGCGTTCAGGGGGTCGAAGGCGGCAGACCGGCGGGCGCGGCGTTCAGGGCGGCGAAGCAGCCGTTGATGGCCTGCGCGTATGGCTCCCAGTCGTTGGCGACGACCCGGAAACCCCGCGTCTTGGCCCAGCGGGACACGACGCCGCTGCCCGCGAACAGGTCCGCGAACGTCCCGCCGGCGACTCCCGTCCGCGCGACGGCGTCCGCGATCAACGGCAGCAGCTTGCGCTTGCTGCCTAAATAGGGGATCAGCTGCGCGAACAGAAAATCGGTCGTATGCGCGGCGGCGTGCCGCCGGGAGTGATAGGCCGGTCCGCCGGGCGTCGCGTTCAACGGCTCTCCGGGGGTCAGACGTGGCCGCTGACCAGCAGCGTCAGGATGCTGCGGGTGTAGACGACGCCGGGGGCGGGCGTCGCGGGCAGTTCCGGGTAGCACCGCCGGAAGGACTGGTACGAACACGAGCCGCCGTAGAAGTCACTGTCACAATCGTCGTAAGGGCAGCACTCCCGCCCCCGCGCCGCGCGCCATTCCAGGGACCGGGACACGCGGCGGCAGTGGAGACAATACTGCCAGTCGTTCAAGTTCAGGGCGTGGAGAGATTGTTCCTGCATACGCGCTTCGCCCGCGCCGGACGCGGGCTTCGGGACCTCCAAAAATGATCTGTCACCCAGTATTCGTGACAGGAATGTTATCGGCATCTTCCGAAGATTTCTTCTGCGGAGACTCCCCCGGCGCCTGCGCTCCGGCTGTGATGCGGCCTGTCTTATTATACAAGCATTTTCGCTGGCTTCGCAGACGGCCGCCGTCAAAAAACAGCGCCCCCCGACCGGATCGGGTACAAACAGAGATATGAGTCATGCCGCCGTCCGAGAACGCAGTCTGCGCGTCGACCAGCGCCCCGTCTGCTGCCGAACGCTCGCCCCGGACAACGCGGGGCGTGGCCCCACGCGGCTGACGCTGCCGGTCCTGCTCCTGCACGGGCTGGGCTGTTCCGGCGACGCCTGGGGGCCGTCCCTCATGGAGTTCAGCCGACGGGGCTTGGGGCAGACGGTGTACGCCCCGGACCTGCCCGGCTACGGCGATTCGCCGGGGCCGCGACAGGCCTTGAGCATGGTGGAACTGGCCGACTGGACGGCGAAACTTCTGGACCGGATCGGCGCCGGGCGGGCGCACATCGCGGGCAACTCGATGGGCTGTCAGGTCGCCCTGGAGCTGGCGCGGCGACACCCGGAGCGGGTCGGCGGGATCGTGCTGATCGGGCCGACCACCGGGGCGCGTCGCGTCCCTTACTGGCGCTACGCCATCGGGCTGCTGCGGGACGGGTTCCGGGAGCCGCTGCGCTATAACCTGTCTCTGCTCCAGATGTACACGAAGATGGGCGTCCGGCGCTACTTCGCCACGGTGCGGAGGATGAGGGAAGACGAGCCGCTGGCCTACGCGGGCGAGGTGGCCGCGCCCTGCCTTATCCTGCGGGGCGAGCGCGACGAGATCGTGCCGCTCGGCGTCGCGAAGGAGTTGGCGGGGAAACTGCCGCAGGGCCGTTTCGTGCTCGTCAACGATGCCGCCCACGCGCTGCAGTTCAACAAGGCGATGGACTTCGTGGGCCTGGCTGTGCCGTTCTGGGAGGAAGTGGAGGCGCTGCACCGGAGTCCCTCCCCCGGCGCCTGCGCGCCGGGGGAGGGATCAACGGAGACAAGCAGGAAAAGCGCCCAGCCGTAACGAACAGCCGCACAGGGTAGACCCGAGTTTTTGAAGCGCGAGGGGGGTTGAACATGAGCGTTCCTGCTAGCGGCGGGTATCAGGGCATTGGGCCACAGGTCAACTTCGACTGGATATCACAGGCCTGGCGACTGTTCCAGGCACAGGCCGGGGCCTGGATTGGGGCGATGCTGTTGTTTCTACTGGTGGCGCTGGCATTGGATGTTCCGCTAGCCTTTATCACGGGCTACTCGACACAATTTACTGACGCGATCAACGCTATGAAAGGGCAGGCGCCGCCGACACCGGCCAACCCATTTGTCAGCTATGGACACAGCCTGCTGTTCAGCCTCTTCGCGGCCGTCATTCAAAGCGTCCTCGTTGGAGGCCTCTACCGCATGGCGATCCGGCAAGGCCGGGGCGAAGCGATCAAAGCGACGGACATCTTCTCGGCGTTCGACTCGGCGCTGCCCCTGGCGGTAGTGGGCATCATCACGCAAGTGCTCGCCAACGTCGGCATTTTGCTTTGTGTCATACCCGGCTTTATCGTCGTCGGGCTGTTGATGTTCGCGCCCCTGCTGGTCGTGGACCGCAGATTGGGGCCGCTCCAGGCGATCTCGGGAAGCATCGGCCTGCTGAAAGGCCAGTTCCTGATGGCAACGCTCTTTTTTTTCGTGGTTTCGCTGCTGGCCGGTTTAGGCGCGCTCGTGTGCGGCGTCGGCCTGGTCGCCACCTACCCTCTCCTGGCGATCAGCGTTGCCCTCGGCTATCTTGCCTTCACGCAACCCTTTTCGCCCCCGTCCGGCCCAGCCGCGTTCGGGACGCCGGAGCCGGGCGTCTGGCCGCCGCCTCCGACCGCATGAGATAATCCGCATGACACGTCTGCTCCTGGTGATCGCCGTCGCCGCTGCCGTGCTCGGCCTGACGCTGGCCCATGTCTACTGGCTGGCCCTGTCACTGGGCGTCGCCGTCGGCGCGGCGATGTTCCTGCTGGGCATGGCGGCGGGCGGCGGCCTGGGGAACGCGCGGGCGTATGGGCGCAGGCCGGCGGACGTCGGGGCGCGCATCGGCGTCGCACTGGCGGCGATGGGCATCGCCGTGGAAGGGCTGCGCGCCGACGGGCCTTACCCGCCGCCGTTCCAGATGTTCTGTCAGGCCTGCCAGTGGCTGGGGGCCGTGATCGCCGTCGTTCTGGCGGTGCGCTACCGGCACCCGACGGCGGGGAACAAAGGAAACGCGAAGACGCGATGAGGAGCTTTGGAAAAATCGGCCTGTGCGGCCCGGCGTTCAGTGTCCTGGGGGTGCTGGCGCTGGCCGGGTGTGGCGGGGGCGGAACGCCGAGCGGCAACTTCTCGCTCGGCGGGGGTACAAGCGGCGGGAGCGCCGGGGGCGGCACGGTCTCACTTTCGGGGTTTGTGCTGACGGCGACTTCGCACAGCGCCGCCAACTCGCTGGCCTGGACCGCGCCGACTGTGACGGGCGCGACAAACGCCTCCGACACCTACGACATCTACCGGGCAGCGGGGGCGACCAGACCGCTCGCCACGCTGGCGAGCGGTCTGTCGGTCAGCGCGTACACCGACGCGGCCGTGACGGCCGGGACGACCTACCGGTATCAGGTCACCGCCCACGCCGCTGGGCTGACGGGTACTTCCAACACGGACAGCGCCACGGCAGGCGGGCCGATGGCCGTTGGAGTCGGCGACCCGGCCACGGATGCCCCACCCGCCGGGACCCTGTTCACAGCGGCGCTTGTCCAGTACGCCTCACAGCCGACCGGCGGGCGCCTGACCGTCAGCGTGACGCTCAGCCACGCCGCGAGCGCGTCCGACCTGCAAACGGTCGAAGTCGGCGGCAACGTCTACACTCCCAATTCGGGTGTTTCCGTCAGCGGCGACCAGGTTTTTATCGACAGCCTGGCCGCCGGCATCCCCGTCCCGGCCCTGCAGCCGGGACAGTACGCCAGCGTGGTCGTCACGGTCGCCAACGCCACCAACCCCGTCGTGCCGAACGCAGGCCGTCTGGAACTGACGGGCCGCGCGCCGGCAGCAGGCCGGACCGAGACGGACGGGCCAGCGGGCTTCCAGATCACGGTGTCTGAGGGATAGGAAAGAGGCGGCCCCCGGCGTAGGTTGGCGCCCCCCCGACCCCAAATGTGGGGGGGCAGGAGAAGACGCCGAACCGCGTCAGGCAGCGTCGGGAGAAGCGGGACTCTGACTCCCCTCAACATCGGGGGGCCGGGGAGGCCGCCGACCTACGCCGGGG
>CAXUCQ010000123.1:0-7803 GCA_964249295.1 uncultured Armatimonadales bacterium
CACCCAGCGTGTCTTGAATCCCCCCCCGAGCCGCGAGGCCCGTTTCACCTACCACATCACGCCGCCCGCCAAAGGCGACTTCCGCTTCGGCGACCTGTTCGTCCAGTATTCCGGCCGCCTGGGCCTCGTCACCCGGCAGGGACGCATCCCCGCCGATCAACTCGTCAAGGTGTATCCGAACCTGCGCGAGATGGAGAAGTACGAACTGCTCGCCCGGCGCGGGCGGCTGATGCAGATGGGGCTGCGCTCCGCCAAAACGCGCGGCGGCGGCTCGGAGTTCGAGAGCCTGCGGGAGTACGTGCCGGGGGATGAGTACAAAAAGATCGACTGGAGCGCGACCGCCCGGCGCGGCAAGCTGATCTCGCGCCAGTACGAGGCCGAGCGCTCGCAGAACATCCTGCTCCTGCTCGACACGGGCCGCACCATGCTCCAGCCCGTCCAGAAGATGGCCAAACTCGACTACGTCGTCAACACCGCCCTGATGCTCGCCTACGTCGCCGCCGCCGCCGACGACAAGGTCGGCCTGATGGCCTTCGACGCCGACGTCCGCGCCTTCCTGCCGCCCGCCAAGAGCAAGGCCCAGGTCTATCAGATCCTGGAGAGCCTGTACAACCTCGAAGCCCGCATGGTCGAGAGCGACTACAAAGACGCCTTCCAGAACCTCGCCACCCGCTGGCGCCGCCGGTCTCTGGTCGTCCTGTTCACCGACTTGGTCGACCCCGACTCGTCCGCCCAGATCTTAGACGCCGTCCCGATCATCGAAGGCCTGCACCGCGTCGTCTGCGTCACCGTCAGCGACCCCAACATCCTCCGGGCCGCCCAGGCCTTCCCCGAGACCAGCGCCGACGTCTACCAGAAGG
Organism: uncultured Armatimonadales bacterium; assembly: GCA_964249295.1. Classification (GTDB taxonomy): domain Bacteria; phylum Armatimonadota; class Armatimonadia; order Armatimonadales; family Capsulimonadaceae; genus CAZZVX01. The sequence continues at coordinate 861 of CAXUCQ010000123.1, forward strand.
CCGTCGCCCAGCAGGTCCTCCAGGAGCGCCGCCAGGCCATCACCGTCCTCAAGCGCCGCGGCGTCTGGACCATCGACAGCCCCCCCGAAGCCCTGAGCGCCGATCTGATTAACCATTACCTAGAATTGAAATCGCGTTCACTGATTTGACAGGGAGAATGCCATGACAGATTTGATTAACGGTGACTATGCCGCCCTGCTGCACGAGATCAAAGACCGGATACGCTTGGCCCAGTACCAGGCTCTTAAAGCGGTCAACAAAGAGCTAATCAGTCTCTACTGGGACATTGGACGGCGGATCGTCGAGCGTCAACGGGAGGCAAACTGGGGACAGGCGGTGGTTGAGAAACTCGCCACAGACATACGTGCCGAGTTCCCAGGCATCCAAGGCTTTTCTGCCGCTAACTTATGGCGCGTGAGATCGTTTTACGAGGCATACTTGGGAAACGAAAAACTCGCACCATTGGTGCGAGAAATTGGATGGAGTCACAATCTAGCGATTTTGGAGAAGTGCAAGGATGATCTGGAGCGGGAGTTCTATCTCCGCATGACCAAGGCGCACGGGTGGACCAAGAACGTCCTGATCCACCAGATCGAGAACCAGACTTACCGAAAGACCCTGCTCAACCAGACGAACTTCGCCCAGACACTGCCGGAGCCGACCCGCACTCAGGCTGCTTTAGCGGTCAAAGACGAGTACACGTTCGAATTCCTGGAACTCGGCGACCAATACAGCGAGCCTCAGTAGGAGACGGCTATCCTTGCCCGCGTCGAACCGTTCCTGCAGCAGATGGGCGGCGCTTTTACGTTCGTCGGCAGCCAGTTTCGCCTTGCCGTCGGCCACAAAGAATACTTCATCGACCTGCTCCTGTATCACCGACGGCTGAAGTGCCTCGTCGCACTCGAACTCAAGATCGGCGAGTTCGAACCCGAGCACGTCGGCAAAATGCAGTTCTATCTGGCGGTGCTTGACGACACGATGAAGATGCCCGATGAGAACCCGTCCATCGGCATCATCCTCTGCAAATCTAAAGAAAGGACAACGGTAGAATACGCCCTGCGCGAGTCCAACAAGCCCATCGGCGTCGCCACTTACCAGTTCGTCACGTCCTTGCCCGCCGAACTGCAAGGCCAGCTACCTTCGCCGGAGCAGATCGCAAGGCTTCTGGAAGAGATACCCGTATGAGCATGGTGGGGAAGACGCTGACCAATCTCTGCCATCAGTTGCGGCTCGTGGAAGACGCCCTCAGCCTCATCAACGACGAGGTCCGCGCCAGGTCGCCCGAACAGGTCCTGTTCCGATGTCGATGACGTCGTCACCCAGGAAGTGTTGCAATCGAAGACGACATCGGGTATCGCCTGTGCTGAGTCACTCATGGGCCGACTGTCGGATGCTCCCACGCTTCCGCCGGCTGGCCCGACGAACTTCCATAAGTGTTTCGCCGAACACCGCGTTGACTTCGTCCGCTGTCATGCCGGACTGAGAAAACGCCTCATGGAACGGGCGCGAGGACCTCCGCTATCGTTTGCTCTTGTTTCTCTGCGGGGGCAACCGAAGACCCGCCCGAGAGATCACGCGCGATCAACTCGCGGACGTATTCCGAGCGATCCGCCACATGGCGCTCACGGGCGCGACTGTCGAGGCGTTCCAGCATCTCTTCGGGGATGCCCGTGATCTGAATGGTGTGCGTCATTTCGAGGTCTCCGAGGTGGGAGTCTGCCGGCTCCCGTAGATATAAAACACCAGCGCCGCGAACTGCAGCGCCGCGAGGCTGAACTTGACGAAGTGCGGCAGGGACGAGTGCGAGACGTTGCCCTCGATGATGCCCGCGATGATGTACAGCGGGACCGTCCCCACCATCAGCTTCACGGCGTCCTTGCCCGCCACGACCAGCGCGTCCTTGCGCGAGTACGGCCCCGGCGCGACCAAGGCCCAGCCGATGCACAGGCCCGCGCCGCCGTCGATGAAGATCGCCGACAATTCGCAGACGCCGTGCGGCAGGATGCCGGCCCACATCGACGCCAGGTGGTGCGTCGGCTGCACCACGGCCACCAGCGCCCCCAACGTCGCCCCGTTCGTGAACATCAGCAACAAAGGCCCGAGCAATGTGATGCCGGATGCGAACGCAATGATGCCGACTTTCGTATTATTGGTCATCAGCGCGGAGGAAAAACCGATCCCCTGTCCGGCGGTCACGTCCCCGTGGTCGGAAAAGCCTTTCTTCCAGGCGTCGAATGAATCCTTGAACTGCTCCGGCAGGAACAACGACAGCAGCCGCGCGTCGTGGTGGACCAGGGCATACGCCAGCCACGCCCCGGCGACCGTCACGGCGAACGCCACCAGGATGTAGCCCATCCGGCGGCGCAGCACGTCCGGCAGTCCCTGGGCCAAAAACCGCTGCAGGCGGGACCAGCCCCCGGTGTCTTCATAATACAGCACGCCGTGCGCGTTGCCGACCAACTCGTTCAGGTATAATACAAGGTTGGGGTTGGCCCCCTGCGCGCGGGCGTAGGCCAGGTCCGAGGCCGCGCGGCGGTACAGCGCCCCCAGCGCCGGCAACTCGTCCCGAGACAATCCGCGCAGGCCGCCGTTCTTGACCCGCTCGATGATCAGGGACAGCCGCTCCCAGGACGCCCGCTTTTTGTTGATGAACGCTCGCTCGTCGATTGCCATGCCGAGAGTATACCGCACAGGCTTTTCTTAATAGGCTTTTCTTATGTCCCGTGAGATCCTGGTCGCCACGCCCGAAAACATCGAGATCGAGTACGAGCTGGCCGGCGTCGGCTCGCGCTTCCTGGCGAACCTGCTCGACTCCGTGTACCAACTGCTCGCGTTCCTCGCCCTCGTCCTGGTCGTCCTGCTGCTCGCCCTTCTGGTCCAGATCACCCATGTGATCTGGGCGCGAGCCATCGTGGATTTCTTCGAGGGCGTCCTGGAGGCCGCCGCCTTGGTCGCTTTCTTCGTGGTCTTCTGGGGGTACTTCATCTGGTTCGAGACCGCCTGGAACGGGCAGACGCCCGGCAAGCGCCAGCTCGGCCTGCGCGTCGTCCGCGACGGCGGCTACCCCATCACGCCGTTCGCGGCCATCAGCCGAAACTTATTGCGCGTCGTCGACGGTATTCCTCTAGTGACGCTGCCGCTGGTCTGCATCGGCCTCGCCGACCGCTCGCAGGGCGCCGCCGCCCTGGGCGGCCTGTCGGTCCTGCTGACGCTCTGCTTCATGCTCGGCTCGGCCCGCTACCAGCGCCTGGGCGACTTCGTCGCGGGGACCATGGTCGTCAAGCAGCGCGCCCCGCGCGTCCCGACCCTGGAAGCGCTGGCCCCTCCGCCGCGCGTCCTGCCGGAGCATCTCGCCGCGTTCGCCCTCGCCGACATCGGGCGCCACGTCTACGAGATGACCGTCCCCGAGTACCGCGCCGTCCGCCACGCCATCGACCGCCGCTGGCAGTTGCCGCCGCCCGTCCAGCAGGCCGCCGCCATGCGCCTGGCCGTCCCGCTGATGGAGCGCCTGGGCATCCGGCCTCCCGCCGACGCCCTGTACGTCAACTATGCCGATTTTCTCGAATACCTCGCGGTCGCCTTCGAGCAGTACCGCGGGGTGAAGTGAAGACCCCATATGAAGGGCGCATTGCGATGCGCCCCTACCCGGAGACACTCCCCGGCGTTATGTGGAACGGAACCACCCCTGTAGGGGCGCATCGCAACGCGCCCTGTGGATGTCCTCCCAACGACACACATAGAAAGCAACGCACCTGATGACGACCCGCAATCTACTCCTCAGCCTCTGGCTGATGCTCGCCGCCGTCGGGCTGGCCTCCGCGCAAGCGGCGCCCGCCCCTCCCTACGGCAAGATCGTGTCCCAGTCCTACGACAAAGCGCAGATGGTCACCGAGACCCGTCTCGCCAACGGCCTGACCATCCTCTCCAAAGAGTCCCACGCCGCCCCCGTCGTCTACTTCAGCGTCTGGTACAAGGTCGGCTCGCGCAACGAGATTTCCGGCCAGACCGGGCTTTCGCACATCCTGGAACACATGATGTTCAAGGGGACCAAAGACCTGCCGCCCGGCGCCATCGACCACCTGTTCCTCACCAACGGCGGCCAGATCAACGCCTCGACGGGCGAAGACCGGACCGAGTACCACGAGCTGCTCGCCTCCGACCGGCTCGAACTCGCCATCCGCGTCGAGGCCGACCGCATGGAGAACTCGGCCTTCAACCCGACCGAGCTGCAGCACGAGATGACCGTCGTGCGCTCAGAACTCGAGGGCGACTCCAACGACCCCGGCTATCAGCTCGAAGCCTTCACGTTCCTGCCGACGGCCTTCCGCGCCCACCCCTACCACTGGCCGACCATCGGCTGGACGTCGGACGTCGAGGCCGTCGCGGGTCGCCGCGACGTCATCTACCAGTATTACAAAGACCACTACATGCCCAACAACGCCGTGGTCGTCATGGTCGGCGACTTCAGCACCCCCAAGGCCGTCGCCCTGTGCCGGCAGTATTTCGGCGTCTACCCAGCGGGCAAATTGACCGAGCACCACATCACGCCCGAGCCGACCCAGGCCGGTGAGCGGCGCGTGACCTTGCAGCGCCCCGGCACCACCGGCGAAGTCTTGATCGGCTTCCACGAACCCGGCACCGGCACCCCCGATCACTACGTCCTGGACGTGATCAGCCAGATCCTTTCGGGCGGGCGCAGCGCGCGTCTATACCAGGACCTCGTCGAGCCGGGCATCGTCGAGGGCGCGTCCGCCGGCGACTCCGACCACACCGACCCGTATCTGATGGAGTTCGACGCCACCCCGCGCAGCGGCGTGTCCAACGCCGCCGCCGAGAAAGGCCTGGAAGACGAGATCGCCAAGCTGCAGACCAGTCCCGTCTCCCAGGACGAGCTGCAGCGCGCCTTCAACCAGATCGACGCCAGTTTCACCTACCAGAACGACAGCGTCTCCGAGCAGGCGAACCAACTCGGCCTCTACGCCGTCATCAGCCCCAACGGCCTCGGCTTCCGCTACCTCGACGCCTACCTGACCAAGATCCATCAGGTTACGCCGGCGGACGTCCAGCGCGTCGCCGCGCAGTATTTCACGCCCGAAAACCGCACGGTCGCCTACTTCGACCCGCAGCCGCTGCCGCCCGGCGCCGCGCCGCCCCCGCCTCCCGGCGAGAAGAACTTCGGCGCCATGCCCCCCGTCACCGACCCCAAGCAGAAGGCCGTCCTGACCGCCTTGGACAAAGAATACAACGCCGCCACGCGAAATGCCGTCGAGGCCAAGCGCCCCGTCCCGACCCGAGCCGTCCTGCCCAACGGCATGACCGTCATCGTTGAAGAGGATCACTCCAACCACACCGTCGCCCTGACGGGGCTGACCCGCGCCGGCTCCATGTACGACCCCGAAGGCAAGTACGGCCTGGCCGACATGACCGCCGGGATGCTGGAGCGCGGCACCACGACCAAGTCCGCCCTGCAGCTCGCCCTGACCCTGGAAGCCGTCGGCGCGGGCGTCGGCATCGCCGCCAATGACGAGTCCGCCGACTTCAACGGCCAGTGTCTGACCAAAGATTTCGGCCTGACGCTCGCCACGCTCGCCGACGAACTCCAGCGCCCCGCCTTCCCGGCGGACCAGCTAGAGCGCCTGCGCGGCGAGACCCTGTCCGGCCTGGAACAAGCGCGTCAGGACACCGGCGGCACGGGCGGCGCGGGGACTCAGGCCAGCATCGCCTTCGCCGACGCCCTGTACCCCAAAGGCCACCCGTTCTGGTCCCCCACCATCGACCAGTCGGAAGCCGCCATCAAGACGCTCTCCGTCGCCGATCTCAAGGGCTTCTACGGGACCTATTACCGCCCGGACACGACGACCCTCGTCGTCGTCGGCGACGTGAACACCCAGGACGCCCTCGCCGCCATCAAGACGGCCTTCGGCGGCTGGCCCAAGCCCGCCACGCCCGCGCCCGCGTTCCAGATCGCGGACGTCCCGCTGCCGGCGACGGCCCCGCCGACTCAGGTCATCGCCCTGCCCGGCACGTCGCAGACCAGCATCCTCTGGGGCTACCCCGGCCAGCTCAAGCGCGACGCCCCGGACTTCTACCCGGCCTACCTGATGAACTACATCCTGGGCGGCGACACGTTCGGCTCCCGCCTGGGCAAGACCATCCGCGACCAGAGCGGCCTGGCCTACACGGTCTACTCGTTCGACGACGCCACCCACGGCGCGGGGCCGTTCGAGGTCTTCCTCGGCACCAACCCCAACAACGCCCAGCGCGCCCTCTACGAGCTGAAGCAGATCACGGCGCAGATGCGGAAGACCGGCGTCACCCCCGATGAAGTCCGCCAGGCCAAAGCGTATCTCACCGGCTCCTATCCGCTGCGGCTCGAGACCAACGCGGGCGTCGCCGGCCAGCTTCTGGTCGCCGAAGACTACGGCCTGGGCCTGGACTACATCCAGAAGCGGGCCGCCATCATCAACGCCGTTTCGGTCGATCAGGTCAACGCCGCCGTGCAGAAGTACCTCCAGCCCGACAAGGCCGTCCTCGTCATCGCCGGCGCCGTCCCCGGCAAGTAGGCCCCAAATCCTGATGTTCGGGGCCACCCGGTGGGCCGCCCCTTCTGGGGACAGAGTCGATTATGAACAAAAAAACCATCGTTGGAGCCCCGCTCGTGTCCCTGCAAGCAGGCCTCTGCGTCACGGCCCATGCCCAAGCCGCCCCCGCCAAGCCCCCGGTGTTGCTGCCACCTGCCGGGCGTGACACGCCCTTCCCCGACGTGCCGAAAGACCACTGGGCCTACCAAGCCGTCGAAGCCGTCCGCAAGGCGGGGATCATCGTCGGCTACCCCGCCGCTGCTCCGCCGCCGCACGGCCACAAGCCTCAGCCGGCCAAGCCGCGCGGTTGACGCCCCGCCGCCTTTTCCGCTTGCGCCTTGCTTGTGGCCGCACCCGGCCAG
>CAXUCQ010000124.1:0-1322 GCA_964249295.1 uncultured Armatimonadales bacterium
GGGCGGTCGAGATCTCGTGCATGTTCGACAGCGAGGTGGACGCGCGGGCGTTCTCGCGGACGGTGGCGAAGACCGGCAGCAGGATGGCGGTGAGAATCGCGATAATGGCGATCACGACGAGCAGCTCGATGAGAGTGAAGGCCGACCGGCGGCGATGGCAATGGGGACGCATCATCTTCTCCTTACGGCTGGACCTGCCAGAACTTCGCGTTGCTAACATCGCCGGAGGCGGACAAACTGGCGACATCGGAGCCGGGCGCGAGGAACTGCGAGGAGTCCATCACTTTGGCCGTGCCACTCTCAGACAAAACGATAACTTTGTCGGCGTTAGGAACGTGGTAGGTCGTGCAGGTCACGTAAGTGTCACCGGGGATGGACTTCCACCGCAACTGCCGCTGATAGAACTGCTGCGTCACGCCCGTTGGGGCGGTATTTCCCGTCAGCGAGGTCCAGTTGAGTTGGTAGCGCGGCACCAGCGTGTTTGTATCGACGGCACCCGATCCTGTTACTTCGGGGCTGAGGTCGTAGGCATCAGCCGTGTAAAAGTTTTCCGTCGTCGCCGCACTGAGTTTGCCGGTTGAGTCCACCGTTAGGACATTCACAGACTTGGTCGCTGTGGCGCCGGTAGGGTCAGTCTGGTTGTCCGGGTCCAGGAATGTGTGATAATCCTTCACGTAACGCGGGTAGAGGCCAGAGGGATTTCCCGTCGAGGTATACGCGGAACTCATTGGGTTCGTCCCATCGACATAGCCAAAAAGCACATCGGGGTACTTATGATAATCTAGTTGATAGGCGGCCATGCCTGTTTGAATCTGGTGCATGTTAGAAATTGCCGTCGCCTGGCGGGCCTTCTCACGGATCTTGGCGAAGACGGGGAAGAGCAGCGCGGCGAGAATCGCGATGATGGCTATGACGACGAGCAGTTCAATGAGAGTAAACGCGCGGGTGCCTTTGGAATGGCCGACGGTGGACATCTAATGTGCTCTCCTTGGAGGTTGTCCTTCCCACTGAGGGTCAAGCGGCTCGCGGGCGCGCGAAGAGACAACGGTGACTGTAGTGGGACGACGCGGGATACCGGGTTGTTCCACGTTGCGGGAAATATTTTTCGGGACTTTTTTTGGGCGGGGAACCCACCTCCTTGCTTCGCAGGGTTCCTCCCGAGACGGGAGGACGGGGCGGTGGTTTCCCACGCCTTCGCCTCTCCGACAGTGTGTTGTGCGATGCGCCGCATGGGCCGGGTAAACGGCTCGCCTCCCGCGCTGCCCGTCCTCCCGTCTCGGGAGGAACCCTGCGAAGCAAGGAGGTGGGTCCCTACACCCCCA
>CAXUCQ010000124.1:1332-7739 GCA_964249295.1 uncultured Armatimonadales bacterium
GTGGGACGACGCGGAATACCGGGTTGTTCCACGTTGCGGGAATTATTTTTTTGAAGCTTTTTTTGGGCGGGGAACCCTGCGAAGCAAGGAGGTGGGTCCCTACACCCCCAAGCGGCCTACGTACCAGGCCCAGAGGGCGCGGCCGAAGAACAGGGCGAGCAGGGCGCCGGTGACGAGCGAGGGGCCGAAGGGGATGGCGGTGCGCTCGCCGATGCTCCGGCGACGGCGGGCCAGCACGAGGACGCCGGACAGGGCGCCGATGAAGATGGCGAACAGCCAGGATTCGAGGGCCAGGCCCAGGCCGAGGTTGGCGCCGATGGCGGCGGCGAGCTTGCCGTCGCCGCCGCCCATTCCGCCCGCGTCCTCATCGGACTCGATGCTTTCGGCGGTCTCGTGTTCGAGGGGCGGGGGCGGCTCGGCGAAGCGGCGCAGCGGCGGGACGATCAGGCCGAGATGGTAGGTGATGACCCAGGCCCAATCGAGGGCGTTGTCGCGCAGGTAGCGCCCGGCGGCGACGCCGGGCGTCAGGCGTTTGTCGGCGACGGCCACGATCCAGACGTAGGACAGCAGGCCGATCAGATAAAGCAGCGCGGCGTAGCCGAAGAAGCCGGCCAGCGAGGCCGGCACATGCGTCGCGCCGAAGAAGGCGTCGGGGCGGCCCAGGGCGATGGCGACGGCGTTGTGGGCGAAGCCGATCAGGGCGCCGAGGACGTTCAGGCCGTCCGGGATGACGAAGTGCTCCAGGTCGATGAAGAAGACGCACAGGAGGAGGGCGGTGAAGAGGCAGCCGAACAGCGCGGCGTCCCAGAAGCCCGCGAAGCGCCAGGCGACGAGGGCGAACAGGACGCCGGTCAGAAGCTCGATGCCGGGGTAGCGCCAGGAGATGGGGGCGCGGCAGTAGCGACACCGGGCGCGCAGGGCGAGGAACGAGAAGACCGGCACCAGGTCCCAGGCCCCCAGGCGGTGTTCGCACCGGGGGCAGAAGGACCAGGTCGGCTCGGCCACGCTGCCGTTGCGCGGCAGGCGCCAGATGACCACGTTCAGAAAGGAACCGATGGCGAGGCCGTAGACGAAGGCGACCGCCGGCCAGAGCCACAGGAACACCGTCACCTCGCGTTAATCGCCGCCGCCGCCCTTGTCGTCGTCGCCGCCGCCGCTCAGGCTCTGAATCAAGGAGATCATGGGCATGAACATGCCCAGGATGATCAGCAGGACCGCGACGCCGAGGAAGATGATCAGGATCGGCTCGATCGCCGCCGCCAGCGACGCCAGTGCGGCGTCGACCTCGTCCTCGTAGAAGTCGGCGACCTTGGCGAGCATGGAGTCGAGCGCGCCCGACTCCTCGCCGATGGAGATCATCTGGACGACCATGGGGGGGAACATCTTGCTCTTGGTCAGCGGGTCGCCGATGCGCTCGCCCTCACGGATGCGGGCGCGGGCGTCCAAGATCGCGTCGGAGATCAAGACGTTGCCCACGGTCCCCGCGACGGTTTCCAGCGCTTGGAGGATCGGGACGCCTGAGACTAAAAGCGTCCCCAGCGTCCGCGAAAAGCGCGCAAGGGCGACTTTGTGCGTCAACTTCCCGAAGACGGGGAGTTTGAGTTTGATTCGGTCAAACAGATACAATCCGAACTTGGTCTTATAGAGCGCCTTGGCCGCGATGTTGACGACGATGGCGATGACCACGATCAGCAGGGTCTTGTGGATCAGGAAGTCCGAGAAGGCCATCAGGCCGAGCGTCAGCGCCGGGAACTCCTTGACGCCCATGTCTTTGAACAACTGGACGAACTTGGGGACGATGAACGTACACAGGCCGACGACGATGCCCAGGGCGACCACGACGACGATGGTCGGGTAGGTCATGGCCGACTTGACCTTGCGCCGCATCTCGACGTCTTTCTCCAAAAAGGTCGAGAGGCGCTGCAGGGTTTCTTCCAGGACGCCGCCGACTTCGCCGGCGCGGATCAGACCGAGGAACAGGTTGTTGAAGACCGACGGGTACTTGGCGAGGCTCTTGGAGAGCGTCTGGCCGGCCTCGACCTCTTTGGTCACATCGAAAAGGATGCGCTGCAGGCGCTTGTTGGTGGTCTGCTCCTGCAGGATGGTCAGGCTGCGGACGAGGGACACGCCCGCGTCGATCATGGTCGAGAACTGGCGGCAGAAGATGGCAAGCTCGGTCAGCTTGACCTTCTGCAGGTTGTCGAAGAAGTTGCCGCCCGCCGCTTTCTTGGCGCGGGACTTCTTGATCTCTTGAATCGTAAAGCCCTGTTCGCGCAGGCGCCGCCCGAGGACTTCGGGGTTTTCGGCTTCGGAGGAGCCGTTGCGCAGGATGCCGCCGGCATCGCGCACTGTGTAGGCATACGTGGGCATATGTTCGTTACCCCTTGTTGTGAAGGCACGGGTTGGAAACCCGCGCCTGAGCGGCCTGCGGCCAAGCACCCTTCGGGTGCGGGAGACGTTGCGGGCGCGGGGCTGAAAACCGCGCCCTTCTCGTTACATAACGTCGGACGCCCGCAAAGGGTTCGTTTTCGCAAATTTCGCGCGTCAGCGGCGGCCCGCCGTGTTGGGGCGGCCGCCGGCGGTGGGGCCGGAGCCGTCTTCGCCGGTCATCATCCGTTTGAGTTCCTCGACATTGTGGGCGCGGGACATGGCGGTCTCATACGAGATGTGGCCGCGGTTGTAGGCGTCGCGCAGGGACTGGTCGGTCGTGGTCATGCCGATGTTGGCCGACGTCTGGATGATGGACGTGATCTGGTGGGCCTTGGCCTCGCGGATCAGGTTGCGGATGGCGGCGGAGGCGATCATGATCTCCTGCACGGCGACGCGGCCCCGGCCCGTGGTGGACTTGTAGCGCTCGGTGGCGGGGACGAGCTGCTGGGCGATGATGGCCTGCAGGTTGTTGGACAGCTGCAGGCGGACCTGCTCCTTGCCGCCCTCGGGGAAGCTGTCCACGATGCGGTCGACGCTGGTGGCGGCGGAGTTGGTGTGCAGGGTGGCGAAGACGAGGTGCCCGGTCTCGGCGGCGGAGACGGCGAGCTGCATGGTCTCCTGGTCGCGCATCTCGCCGACGAGGATGACGTCGGGGTCTTCGCGCAGGGCGGCCCGCAGGGCGTTGGGGAACGACTTGGTGTCCATGCCCAGCTCGCGCTGGTTGATGACGGACTTTTTGTGCGAGTGCAGGTACTCGACCGGGTCCTCGATGGTCAGGATGTGCTCGGCGCGGTTGACGTTGATGTGGTTGATCATGGCCGCGAGGGTCGTGGACTTGCCGGAGCCGGTCGGCCCCGTCACCAGGATCAGGCCGCGCCGGGTGTGGGTCAGCTTTTCCAGAATGGGCGGCATGCCCATCTCGTCGAGCAGCGGGATCTTGGTCGGAATCAGGCGCAGGGCGGCGGAGACGTGGCCCTTGTCGCGGAAGATGTTGACACGGAAGCGGGCTTTTTTCTGGAAGGCGTAGGAGAAGTCCAATTCCCACGTACTTTCGAACTTCTGGATCTGCTCGTCGGTCAGGATTGCGTACATCATCTGCTGCGTGTTCAGCGACTCCATGTCCTCGTAGGGCAGGGTCTCGAGGCCGCCGTCGGCGCGCACGGTGGGCGGGATGCCGACGGCGATGTGGAGGTCCGAGGCGCCGGGCAGCTCCATCATGGCGTCGAGAAGTTCGTCGATATGGACTTCGGCGATGGGCTTCTTCTTGACCGGTTTGGCCGCTTCCTGGAAGACGCCGTTGGGCATCTGGCCGTTCTGCTGGGAGCCGTTCTGCGGCATCGGCGGCATCATCGGCCCCGGCGTGCCGTGGGTGTTGGCGCCGGTGGCGGCGCCGTTGGAGCCGAATGAGGGCGGGCGCGGGAATGTGGATTCGGCCATGATCTCGATTACTCCTTACTGAAGAACCCCTCCACGGCTTCGCCGACCCTCCCCGAAGCGGAGAGGGTGGAGGTTTGTGCGCGACAATCGGCGGTACGGGCGACAGGGGCTTCTAGAACCCGGCGGTGAAGACGACGCGCATGACTTCGTCGGGCGTGGTCATGCCTTCCAGGACCTTGAGCAGACCGTCCTCGCGCAGCTCCTTCATGCCGTTGGCCTTGGCGGCGTCGCGCACGTCGGCGACGGGGGCGCGGCGGACGACGAGTTCGGCGATCTCCTCGTTCATGGTCATCAGCTCGTAGAGGCCGACGCGGCCTTTATACCCTTTGTAGCGGCACTCCTCGCAGCCGCCGCCGCGATACAGCGTGACCATCTGGTTCGGGTCATCGGACACGAAGCCGAAGCGGGCGATGTCCGTGGCGGGGACCTGGTAGGCCTCCTTGCAGTTGGTGCAGATCTTGCGGCACAGGCGCTGGGCGATGACGCCGATGACGGTGGCGGCGATCAGGTACGACTCCACGCCCATGTCGGCCAGGCGCATGATGGCGCTGGGCGCGTCGTTGGTGTGCAGGGTCGAAAGGACGAGGTGGCCGGTCAGGGACGCTTCGACGGCGATCTGGGCGGTCTCGAGGTCGCGCATTTCGCCGACCATGATGATGTCCGGGTCCTGGCGCAGGAACGAGCGCAGGGCGACGGCGAAGGTCAGGCCGGCCTTTTTGTTCATCTGCACCTGGGCGACGCCCGAGATGTCGTACTCGATGGGGTCTTCGGCGGTGATGATGTTCTTCTCGACCGAGTTGATCCGGTTGAGCAGCGAGTACAGCGTGGTCGTCTTGCCGGACCCTGTGGGGCCGGTCGTCAGCAGCATGCCGTTGGGCTGGGACGCCAGTTCTTCGAGTTTGGCCTGGATGTTCGGCTCGAAGCCGAGCTTGGTCAGGCCGATCTGGGTGCTGGACTTGTCCAGGATGCGCATGACGATCTTTTCGCCGTACTTGGTGGGCAGGCACGACACGCGCAGGTCGAAGTCCTTGCCCTCGTGCCGGATGGGGATGCGCCCGTCCTGCGGCACGCGCCGCTCGGCGATGTTCAGGTCGGCCATGATCTTGAAGCGCGAGATCAGCGGGTTCTGGATGTGCTTGGGGACGGTCATCGTCTCGTTGAGGACGCCGTCGATGCGGTAGCGGATGCGGACGGAGCGCTGGCCCGGCTCGACATGGATGTCCGAGGCCTTTTCGCGGATCGCCTGCTGGACGATGGCGTGGGCGATGCGGATGATGGGCGCTTCCTCGGCCATGCGGCCGTCGGCGGCCTCGTCGTCTTCGAGGTCGGCGGCGCCGGCGATGTCGCCGATGTCTCGGCTGATGATGTTGGCGAGGTCGCTGGGCGTGTCCGGCTGGCTGATGACGGCGGGCGTCGCGCTGGCGCCGTCGTTGTCCTTGATGAGGGCGGGGACGGCGCTGACGCCGTTGGACCCGGCGCTCCCGTTCAGGGGGCCGGTGGCGGCGGGCTTGCGCGCGCCGTTCGCGCCGCCGCTGTAGGCGCGCAGGGTCGCGTCCTCGATGCCGCCTTTGGTCGCCAGCACGGGGTGGATCTGGGAACGGGACACGAGACGGACGTCGTCGAGGCCGACCTGGCTGGTCTTGACGTCGCTGATGGCGACCATCAGTTTGTTGCCGTCCTTCTTGATCGGCAGGAGGTTGTACCGCTTGACGATGTGCTCCGGGACGGACTTGATGGCCTCCGGGTCGATCGGGAAGCGCGGGTTTTCCAGGTCCACGAACTGCAGGCCCATCTCCGACGCGCGGGCCTGCGTGACTTCCTTCTCCGTGGCGAAGCCGAGGTCGACGAGGATGTTGCCGAAATCGCCGGGCGCACTCTTCTGCACTTCTTTGGCCTGCCGGTACTTCTCCTGGGAGAGCACGCCTTTCTCCACCAGAATCTCACCCAGACTCTTTTTTTGCATCACCATGTCGGATGTCTGCCTCCTTACGCAGCCGCTTCAAACAACGATTCGATCAGAACTGTGAACGCCGGCAGCCCGTCACCGCGCTTCGGGCGCAGTCGGTCCGTCCGCCCCTGCATCGGTGAGGGGCTTCCGTGGGCGCACGGGATAGGAAAAAGATAAAATATGGCAACAAGCCCACGTCCGAGCGCTGTGACACTGGCTGAGTGGCTTTTCGATCGGCTGAAGCAGCGCGGCAGTCCGTAGCGCGTGCCGGAAGGCGCGCGGTGGCCTTCGACACGGCCCTCATTATATCATATGCGGGCCGGGAGCGCAAGGGGCTATTTACCCTCTTAATCATACGCGGAAAACCGGCCTCGGCGTTCCCGCCTATCCCGCCGCCAGGCTCTGCAGGACGGCCTCCGACATCACGCCGAGCGGCAGGGCGGAGGGGTCCCGCCCGGTCCACAGCGCCAGCGACAGCGCCCCCTGCCCCACGAGCATCCCGACGCCGTTGGAGGCCGGGCAGCCCGCCGCGCGCGCGGCGCGCAGCAGCCGCGTCTCGGCGGGCGCGTAGATCAGGTCGCAGACGAAGGGC
>CAXUCQ010000125.1:0-7685 GCA_964249295.1 uncultured Armatimonadales bacterium
CCCGCCAGGCTTTCCAGCCGCGTTTCGCCAGGGCGGCCACGATGACGGCCATGAGCAGGCCGAAGATCCAGCGGGCGCCGGCCCGTCTGCGCGCCAGTTCCGCCGGCGGGACGTACCCGGTCAGCTTGGTGTTGACCTCGCGGGCGGCGCGACCCAGCAGGACGCTCGGGTCCGCCTCCGGGTCGCTCTCGATCGCCGCCAGCGGCTGGCCCAGCAGGACGTAGATCTGGCTCATGTTTTCGGCATACGGCTCCGGGTGGCCGTGCAGGAACAACGTCTTGTTGGTTTCCAGCCATGTCCGCGAGGCGCGCGTCGTGTAGTCCCCATACCCGTACTTCTGCAGCGATGCGGGGTTGACCGTGTTGCCCAGGCCGGCTTCCACATAAGATTGGGTGCGGATTCGGGCCGCCTCGTCGCTCCCCATGAACTTGATGAACTGCCAGGCGGCGTCGCGCACCTTCGGGTCTTTCGTCTCCGACGAGATGCCCCACATGGCGGCGTTCAGCTCGTTCGCGGTGATGCCGGTCGGGCCTTTCGGCATCGGCGCGATGCCGACCAGACTGGGGTTCATGGCCGTCGCGTTCGCGGTGTTGGCGATGATGTTGCTCTGGTACTGGAACCACATCCCGACCTTGCCCTGGGTCTGGTCAAGCCCCATCGTGCTGCTGTGCTGGGCGACGCCGTGATAAACCTTGCCGTCGGGCGCGCGCCACGGGTCGGACATGAGCTTCTTGTAGAACTCCAGAGCCGTGACGCCCGCCGGGGTGTCGAACGCCGCCTCCCACTGGCCTCGGGCGTTCCGCCGGATGACCTCTCCCCCCGCCTGCCACAGAAAGTTCACCCACCAATACGCGGACGCATCCGGGTCGGTGCCGAACTCGAAGCCCCACAGGCCTTTCGGCTGATCGGTCATCTTCCGGGCGTCCGCATAGAACTCGTCCCACGTCTGCGGGGGTTTGTCCGGGTCCAGCCCGGCCTTGGTGAACAGGTCTTTGCGGTAATAAAGCGCCTGCACGAACTGGGCGTAGGGCAGGCTGTAGATGTGGCCGTGGCCGGCGTCCAGCAGCACTTTGCGGATCTCCGGCTTGATCTGACGGAGCACGTCCGGGTCCTGCCTCAGATAGCCGTCGAGAGGCACCAGAAAGCCCTGGCCGATGTAGCTGGCGGAGTTGCGGAAGTTGATGTAGACGACGTCCGGCGCGGTCCCGCCCGCGTAGGCCATCAGCAGGCTGGACTCCGCCGCCGGCCCCTGCACCTGCAGGCCCTGCGCGCCCTGCAGCTGGATGCCGGGGTGCAAACGCTCGAAGGCATCGACAATGGCCCGGTCCGCCCGCGCTCGCGGGTCCGTGGCGTTCTTGTCCGGCAGCTTGAACGCTCCGGCCCCGCCGACGCGCACGATGATCGGCGGGCCGGGCCGCCCTTGAGCGAACACCGGCAAAGACGTGCAGGCCAAGAGAAGAACAAGCAAGTATCGACAAAGGTTGTGCATGATCATGCAGCGGAAGCCATCGCGGCCCGGCGAGGATGGTCGACGGGAGAGTCGTCGACGATCTCGCCGTCACGGACCCGGATGATGCGGCGGCAGTGTTCCGCCACGTCGTCTTCGTGGGTGACCATCACGATGGTCCGGCCTTCGCGGTTGAGGTCCTGGAACAGCGCCATGATCTCCTCGCCGGTGCGGGAGTCCAGCGCGCCGGTCGGCTCATCGGCCATGATGACGGGGGGGTCGTTCACGAGCGCGCGGGCGATGGCGACGCGCTGCTGCTGCCCGCCCGAGAGCTGGTTCGGGCGGTGGTCTAATCTATCGGCCAGGCCGACCCGTGTCAGCGCCTCGCGGGCGCGCGCCTGTCGGTTCCGGCCCGCCGAGTAGATCAACGGCAGCTCGACGTTGCGCAGCGCGGGCGTCCGGGGCAGGAGGTTGAACTGCTGGAACACGAAGCCGAGTTTCCGGCTTCGGATCGCCGCTAGGGCGTTCTCATCCAGCCGGGCGACCTCCTCGCCGTCCAGCGAGTACGAGCCGGACGTGGGCCGGTCCAGGCAGCCGATGATGTTCATCAGCGTCGATTTACCCGACCCGGACGGCCCCATGATCGCCACCATCTCGCCCGTGCCGATCTGGAGCGTGATGCCTTTCAGCACCGTCAGCGGCATCCCGCCCGTCTGGTACGTCTTCACAATGTCTCTGACCGCGATCATTGTCACGCCGTCGGTCATTGCCCCGGCGCCCCGCCGCCCCCGGCGCGGTTCTGCCGCCACATCTCGCCCATCTCCTGACGCACGCCCGGATCGATACTCTGAAACATCCGCATCATCTGCTGCATCATCAGCGGGATCGCCTGCCGCTGCTCGTCGGGCGTCATGCGGCCCAGATCGTCCGCCGCCGTCTGCATCCCCGCGACGGCATGATCGACGGGGGCAGGCTGTTTCTGTGCCGCCGCTTTTTGATCCGCCAGGCGCTGGGCGCGGACCACCTCATTGGTCACGAGGTACACGGTCTTCATCCCGGCGGGCGGCGCACTCGGAGCAGACTGGACCGACTTGGAAAAGGAAAGCGCGCCCGGCGTCGCCGGGTCTGCAACCACAAGCCCCGTCTGCGCGACCGACTTCAAAGCATGGACCTCGGCGGCCAGCGTCGTCCCGTCGGGCAGGGGCGCGTCCTGCGGCAAGTACACGCGCTGCCAGGACAACCCCTGCCCGAGCGGCACGAGCGCGCTCAGCATCCCCTCGACGCTCGGCTTGTCCAGCGTCGTTACGCCAAGCGTGTCGATGACGGTGTCATCGAAGAGGATCGGGACGCCGCTCTGCCGGGCGAGGTCCGTCAGCACGTCCGTGACCGGCGTGAGCGGCTTGCCGACGGACTCGTGCAGGGGCGCGTTTGGCGTCGCGTCTGTCGGAGCCGCCACGAGCGGCGAAAGACAGGTCGCGAACAGGAGGCCGGCAAGGACCGCGTGTGTTTTCATGCCTCATTTTACCACACCCTTTGGCCCCCGCAGGTATAATGGGCCATGCTCGCCACCCGAATCATTCCGTGCCTCGACGTGCAGAACGGCCGCGTCGTCAAAGGCACCAACTTCCAGCATCTGCGCGATGCCGGCGATCCCGTCGAGCGCGCCGCCCTCTACGACGCCGAAGGCGCGGATGAACTCGTCTTCCTGGACATCACCGCCTCGCACGAAGGGCGCGACCTGATGTTCGACTACGCCCGCCGCGTCGCCGAAGAGGTCTTCATCCCGTTCTGTGTCGGCGGCGGCATCAAGACCGTGGGCGACTTCCGCCGCATCCTGAAGACCGGCGCGGACAAGGCCAGCATCAACACCGCCGCCGTGGTCACGCCCGCACTCATCACGGAGTGCGCCCGCGAGTTCGGCGCGCAGTGCGTCGTGGTCGCCATCGACCCGAAACACACGGGGCGCACCCCGTCCGGCTGGGAGGTCCACATCCACGGGGGCCGGACGCCGACCGGCCTGGACGCGCTCGACTGGGTGCGGGAGATGGAAGAGCGTGGCGCGGGCGAGATCATGCTGACGTCGATGGACGCCGACGGGATGCAGACCGGCTACGACATCCCCCTGACCCAAGCCGTCACCGGCATCGTCAACATCCCGGTCATCGCCAGCGGCGGCGCCGGCTCGCCCGAACACATCTTCCAGGCCGTCACGACCGGCGGCGCACAGGCCGCCCTTGTGTCCAGCATCGTCCACTACGGGACGCACTCGATCGGAGAGATTAAGGCTTACCTCGCGGAGCGCGGCCTGCCCGTGCGCCGGGTACAATAGGGCCGCTATGGTTTCTCAGCAGCACATCCAGGACTATGTGAACCGCGTCGCGGAGGCATACCGCCCCGACAGGATCATCCTTTTCGGCTCCTACGCCTACGGCGAGCCGAATGAAGACTCCGACGTCGATCTGCTCGTCGTCATGCCCGCAGAGCGGATCGATCGAAAAAAGATGATTGACATTCGCAGGACAATCCCGGCCTCCTACCCGATGGACCTGCTTGTTTACGACCCTGTTTATCTGTCTCAACGCACGTCCATCGAGGATTGGTTTGTGCGCGAGGTCTTGGAAAAAGGACGTGTGCTTTATGAAAGCCGTCACGCTGGAGTGGGTTGAAAAAGCGGAGGAAGACTGGAGCGCGCTCGACACCCTGTTCCGCGCCCGCAAGTCGTCACACCACAACAACGTCTGCTTCCATGCCCAGCAGTGCGCGGAGAAGTACCTCAAGGGGCGGCTTGTGGAGGCCGGCTTCACATTCCCAAAGACGCACGACCTGCTGAAGCTGCTCGCATGGGCTGCCCCGGTCGAGCCAAGCTGGGGCGCGCTCCACAGCGCTCTCTCCACACTCGCCTCCGACAGCGTCTTGTATCGCTACCCCGATTTCCACGCGGACAGAGTGCAAGCCGGAGAAGCGCGGCGACTTTGCCAAATCGTCCGCTAGGCCGCGCGTCTGTCCCTCGGTCTGCCCGTCTGAGGCATACCACCCGCGCCCCCTACGCCCCCACCGGCAGAACTCGGCTGCGCCTTGACGTGCGGCGAAAACCGCTGTATAATGGAAGCCAATCGGGGTGTAGCGAAGCTTGGTTATCGCGTTCGCTTTGGGAGTGAAAGACCGGGAGTTCGAATCTCCCCACCCCGATCCCCCTTCCTCTCGGGTTGTGCGTCCGCGCAGCCGCGGCTTTTGGCTCCCGGTCTGATGCTCGCTCTGATGGAGGTCCCGTCCATGAAGCGCAGGTCTCTCGCCGCCCTGGGCGGCCTTTGCTGTTGGTCCACGCTTTCACTGCTCCCGATCGCCTCCGCCGCGCCCACCCCAACGCCTCCGCCGAGCGCCGTCGGCTCTGCCCTGGAAGACGGCGGGAAGAGGCTTGCCGCGGATGACACCGCCGGCGCGATCCGCAGCCTGCAGGCCGCCGTGCGTGCCGAGCCGGACAGCGCCGAGGCTGCCCACCTGCTCACCGTCGCCTACCTGCACGCCGGTCAGTTGGACCACGCCGTCAGCGCCGCCCAGGCGGAGGTCGATCGGCCCGCCGTGCGGTCTGAGGACCGTGCGCGGGCGGCCCTGCTGCTCGGCGCGGCCAGCTACAGCCTCCTCATGAAGAACCTTAAGGCGGTCGATGGGCAGATCAGTTCCTTCGACTCGATGAAACTGCTGCTGCAGCAGATGGCCCCGCACACGCATATGCTGCCGACCGGGGATGTCGTGACCGACCCCGGCGACGAAGGCCTGCAGAGCGAGTCGATCGCGCTCAATTCTTCGATCAAGGACACGGTCGCGGGTCTGCAAAAGACGCTCGCCCAGTCCGAAGGCGCGTTCCGGCTCGCGCTGTCGATCGACCCGAACCTGCCGGGCGCCCACGACGGCCTGGGACTGGTCCGGGCCGCCCAGGGCTATGTCGGGGAGGCGCGCTCCGAGTTCCTCGCCGAGATCCGCGCGAACGGCGCCAGCGGACAGGTCTACCTGCATCTCGCGGAGGTCCAGCTCCTCCAGCACGAGGACGAGGACGCGGCCGGAAATCTGCGCCTGGCCGCAGCCCTCATGCCGGATTGTGAGGCCCCCTATCACGACCTCGCGTTGATGTACGAGAGGCACAAAGACAACGACGGCCTGCAGTGGGCGCGGGGGATGTCCGCGCTGAAGCACGGCGACGCCCACGCGGCCCAGGCCGCTTTTGCCAGGTCCTCCCGTCGGTCGGCTGACCTCCTCTGCGCCGAGGCGCTGCTCGCCTTGCAGCAGAAGCGGCCGGACGACGCACGCGCCCTGCTGACGCAGGCGCGGACCCTGGACGCCCACAACGCGGAGACCATGGTGCGCTTGGGCGACCTCGACGCCTCACTGGGACACTACCATGAGGCCCTCGCCTCCTACCAGCACGCGCTGGAACTCGACGCCGCCTGCGGCGCGGCCTGGTACGGGATCGGGCTGGCCTATGACGCGCTCAACGATCGAGAGTCCGCCGTGTCGGATTTCCGGCAGGCGCTCCAGATCAGCCCCAACGACCCGTCCATCCGGCTGCACCTGGCCGACGACGAGGCCGAGCTGGGGCAGAACGAGAACAGCGTTTCCGACTTCTCCGACTACCTCCGCCGCTTCCCCACGGCGAGCGACGGCTACCTAGTCCTCACGGCCTTGTCTCTGAATCAGGCGGCCGGCAAGTAACCCCCGTCCTGCCAGGTGCGACGCTCGGTTCCGGTCCGACACCCACAGGTCAAGCCACGTCCGTGTCCATCTCGGCAGCGCCTCCGCCGCCCGTCAGCGCACTCGCCATCACTGGGAACGGGGGCTGTCCGGGACGCCCTGGACCTGGCGCAGTTGGAGGCCCGTGACGCCTTTCAGGGAGAAGACCGACACGGACGGGGCCTGCTGTGTGTCCAGGTCGGTGAAGCGCCCCCCCGACACGTCGTCGAGCGCGAGCGTGGGGCGCAGGTCCGGCGTCAGGGTGCGGGTCTGGAGGCCGTCCACCGCGATCCCCTGCACGTGCCGCAGGTACACCCCATAGGCGGGCATGACGCCCAGCCGGTCCGGCTCCGGGTAGCCCGTCACGTCCTCCGGCGGGACCCGCGCCGCCTGCGCCGCCGTGCCGCCGCCCTTGTACCAAACGCGGATGTCGCTCAGCGTCACGTCCTGCACCGGCGCATCGGGGACGCCCGCAACGATCACCGACGACGAAGCGGCGGCGTTGTAGACGGTCACGTGGCTGATGCTGACCCGCCGCAGCGAACCCATCGGCGTCCCGGCGGGGGCGCGTTGCCGACCGCCCAGGCGCACGAAGATCGGGGCGTTGACGATGTCTCGCATCGTGAGGTTGGTGATCGACACGTCCTCCAGCGACCCGCCGTCCACCTCCTCCAGCGCCAGGCCGTGGCAGAAGGCGAAGACGCAGTCGGAGACGGTGATGTTCTTGAACCCGCCGTTCGACTCCGTGCCGAACTTGATGCGCCCGGTCCCGCCGCCGCCGGTCCGCCCGAAGGTGCCGTCGAGCACGGTGCCTTCGTCATAGCCGCTGACCTGGCAGCTCGTGATCGTCACGTTCTCGGTCGCCCGGTTGAAGCCCAGGCCGTAGGAGCTTTTCAGGCAGATGCCGTCGTCGTGGGGCGAGTTGACCGTGCAGTCGGAGACGTGGACGCCGCGACAGCAGTCGATGTCCATGCCGTCGCGGTTGGTGTCGATGCGCAGGCCGCTGATCGTCAGGTTGTCCACCCCGGTGGCGAGGATGCCGAACCAGCCGCCGTGCGCGATGGTGAAGTCGCGGAGGGTGACGTTCCGGCACAGCTTGAGGGCGATGGTCTTGTTGCCCGCCCCCGGCTGCGTGGTGTCGCCGTGGACCAGGCCGCGCCCCCAGAGACGTCCCGTGCCGACGACCGCGACGTCGTGGAGGTTTTCGCCCCACAGCAGGCTGTTGTGCCAGTGCGTGTGGCCGAAGTCCTGGTACTCTGCGGCGGCCGGGTTCGGCTCGGGCGCGTCATACGCGACCCCGCCCCCCGGCGTGGCCGCCAGCAGCGTCGCCCCCGCCGCGATCTCCAGGGTGATGTTGCTCCGCAGGTGGACCGAGGCCGCCGGGTACGTCCCCGCCGTCAGCCGGACCGTGCCGCCCCCGCCCGCCGCCGCCGCGTCGATGGCTCTGTTGATGGCGTCGGTGTCGAGCGTCTGTCCGTCGCCCTTGGCGCCGAACGCGCGGACGTCATAGACC
>CAXUCQ010000126.1:0-6222 GCA_964249295.1 uncultured Armatimonadales bacterium
GTCACCATCCATCGGTACATCCCCACGCCCGTGGGGCAGACTCTAGAAGGGCGTCTACTAATATCTCGTCCGTTATGGGCGTTTCACTCTAGCGAAGGCGGGCAAGAGACAGCAGGCCGAACCCGATGCCCTTCGCCGCCCCGATCCCTCCTTCCAGTGCCAACATCAGCCGGGCCGGGTCCGTGACGCACAGGACGCCGTCGAACGTGACGGCGCTGAACGTCGCCGCCTGACCCGACGCCGTCCGGCAGGAGATCTTCTCCGGGGCCTTCGCCGTCGCCGAACACAGGCGGAAACCACCGGCCTCCGCCTTCCGGGAGAGCCAGGAGAACTGCTCCCCTTCGTCGTACAGGCCCAGACGGCGGCCGTCGCGTCGTACCGTCGGGTTGGCCCGCAGCCGGAAGGACAGGTGACGGCCCGCCGTCAGGACCGGAGCGAACTCCTTGACGACAGGGGCGGCGGCCAGGTAATCGCTGGGAACCGTG
Organism: uncultured Armatimonadales bacterium; assembly: GCA_964249295.1. Lineage (GTDB taxonomy): Bacteria > Armatimonadota > Armatimonadia > Armatimonadales > Capsulimonadaceae > CAZZVX01. The sequence continues at coordinate 486 of CAXUCQ010000126.1, forward strand.
AGACGACTCCAGTCGGCGGGGAGCCGCGACTGCACCAGTACGTGCAGCCCCGGCTCCTCCTCGACGCGGAACAGGCACCGGGCCGCCTCCCACGCGTCCTCCTCGAAGCCCTTGGATAGGGTCCGGTGCATCTCATAGGGATTCTTGAGTTCCGACCGCACCTGATGGCAGCGCGGGTCGAGCTTCAGACAGGACAGAAACAGCATCAGGCTTCCTCCTTCGGGACGACGTCGCTCAGCGGGACGTCAACGCGGCGGACCTGCCGGAACCCGTACTGACGCGCCGCGTTGGTACGCACGGCATCCTGACGGGTCAGCGGGCCGGCCGGGTCTTCGAGATACGCATCGAGCGGCCGGCTGAGGCCGGACGCCGGGGCGCGGCGCGAACGACCGCCGCCGCCCAGGTGCGACCACGGATGGCGGCGCAGGGCGTCTTCCAGCCCTTCGTAGTCTTGGGCGAGCGCCTCGAAGACTGGGCGCGTCGGGGGGCAGGCTTTGCGGCCCAGGAACACCGGCCAGCGCGGGCGCCGCAGCGCATCGGCACACCGGGTCAAGAGGTCTGCAGCGGCGTCCCGGGCGGTCTCCAGGCCGACCAGGAAGGCCGCGTCCTCCAGGTAGAAGCGTGGCGAGAGGATCGTCGCGGGCGTCGCGTCTGGGTTGGCCCGAATGCGCTCCAGGGACGTGCCGACTGCGACGCCGCTGTGCCGGTAGCCGCCCCCGGCGGTCGGCAGGAAGTCGGTGACGGTCTGGAAGTCCTCCAGGACGCGCCCCGGCGCCTCGACACGCACGCCGAACCGCAGCCCGGCGTCCAGCTCCCGCTCCAGGCGCGGGTCGCCGACGGGATAGCCCAGGGCGCACCCGAGCAGGCCGACGACGCCGGACTTGGTCGGCTCCGGACCCGTGTCCCGCACGTCCCACCGGGCGCGGGTGCCCCACGACTGCAGCGGCCCTTCCAGGCGCAGGAGCAGGACGGGGCTACTCATCGCCGCCCCCTTCCGTTCCCGACGACGTCTGACGGACTCGGTCACACAGGGTGGCCAGGTCACGGACCCGCTCGACGCCGGGGACGACGGCGTCGGTCTGCGGGACGAGCTGTAGCCGCAGGCTCGTCTCCAGGTTGAAGGCTTCCGTCAGCGCCTGCACGTGGCTCCCGAACTGCTGCAGCGAGGCCCGTACCAGGTCGTCGCCCTTCCCGGCGCGGGCCGGCTCGACGAACGCATTGGCGTAGGAGACCGGCGTCGCGTGCGGCCGCGCCTCGACCAGCACCAGGGACGGCAGCTGGTGGGCGGCGAACGAGTTCTGCTTGCCGGTCGGCGTCGTCATCACGGCGGCCTTGATCAGCGCCGCGACGGTCTCGCCGGCCAGCCGCCGGGCCTCGGTCCGGTCGGCTTTGTCTTCGCGGAACGCCGATCTGCCGGTCAGGTTGTCCACCAGCCCGTCCACGTCCACGCTGAAGTACTTGTAGTAGCAGGCCGAGTTGAACTCGACGTCGCCGATCATATCCGCGCCCGAATCCTCCTCTTCCTCGCCTGTCCCCTGCAGGTCGTCCACGGCAGTGAAGTAGTCGAACTCGTGGTCGACCTTGTGGGTCGACAGGGCGTGCGCCACCTGACAGGCCGCCTCGACGTCCCGGAACGCCTCCGACGTCGTCATGCGTCCGAACAGGGCGACGTCCACGGTGACGGGCCGGAAGCCCTTCGACTGCGCGTCTTTCTGCAGGTCGGCGGCCTTCAGGTCCTTGAACTGCTTCTCACTCTTGCCCTGGGCCGCCGCCTTGAGCGCCGCGACGACGGCCTCGATGTCGGCCGCCGTCAGGAACATCGTCTGCGCCGTCAGGTACTTGCCGCCCTTATCGACGGCGTTCTCCTTGCCGTCCTTGGTGCCGAAGCCCGACGCCTTCTGCGCCGCAATCTCCGCCAGCGGCTTCAGCCCGTCGTCCGCGCGGAACGCTTTGCGGACCTCCTCCGGCAGCTGCCGGGTCCGGGTCGCCAGGTTGCGGGCGCGGTCCCCGGGCGTCGCGCCGAGCGCCTGCGTGAAGACGTCGCTGCGGCGGATGGTCCGTTTGAGGCACTGGCTGGAGATGCGCGCCCTCTTGTAGCCCCCGAAGACGCATTCTTTGGGGCTGCCGGTGTCGTCGCGGTTCAGGTTCGAGGGCGCGTGGTTCTGCAGGATGTGGATCTCGATCAGCATGTGTTTCTCTCCTTATGTTCCTTCACTCAGTCGGCGCGGTTCAAGCAGTGGCCGCGGCGAGCGGCTTGGCGCCGTCGGCAGGCGCCGGGGCGGCGTAATAGTCCCTAGCCCAGCGCTTCTGGACGGGCTTGTCCGGGTCGTTCCAGCAGTTCAAGTCCCAGAGCAGGGCGGCCCAGTCGACTCGCACCTCCTTGGACAGGGCCAGCTTGACAGTCTGGCGCAGCCGGAAGGGCAGTTCGCCCCCACCGCTTCTGGGGTCGAAGTCGGCGTCCAGCAGGATGCCGAAGCGCCGGTCAATGCCGTCGTCGCTCGTGTCGGGCTTCGCCTTGAGGGCCGCCATTGTCCTGCCGAAGCTGCCCACGGCCGCTAGCCCGCCGTCCAGCGTGCGCCGGTCGAATGCCAGCAGCGTGGCGACCAGGAAAGCGTTCTCGTCGCCGAACGTCCTGCCGAAGCGGTCCAGCAGGCCGAAGAACCAAGCGATGCCGCGCCCGCCGTCGAGCGCTCCGGCGATGGTGTCCCCGGCACAGCGCCGCAGCGCCGCGAGTCTCCCCTTGTCGGTCTCGTGCCACTGCCGCACGGCATCGACGAAGTCGCGGGCCGGGTCTTTCCTCTCGTCCGTCGTCATGATACGAGTTCTCCTTGTGCTGCCGCCGGGGCCGCCTTGGCTTTGGTGTTCTTCCGGGCCTTCCACGCCGCCCGCTCCTCGTCCGTGGCGAGGGCGAAGGTCAGGCTGCGCCGGAACGCCTGGCCCGCCATCACCTGCCGCCGGAGCGCCTCCGCGTCCGCGTCCAGGTCGCCGACGGCGTCCTCGAACGCGGCCTGGGCCACGCGCCGCAGCCCGACTTGCCACGCTTCGATAACGGCGTTCGCCTCCGCTTTCTGCACCGCCGACAGAGCCGCCAGCCCGGTGAGCAGGTCGTCGAAGTGTGGGCGCAGCTCGCCCCAGAATTGCCGTTCGGCATGGCCGATCAGGGTCTCGAAGGCCGACTTGTTCCCCGCCCCCTCCCGGTCATAGGTCAGTTTGACGCCGCTGCGGATGGCGCGGGCGACCTCGCCGGCCCGGTTCGTTTCCACCATCACGTCCCGATGGAATTTGTCCTGCAGGACTAGGTCACGCGGCAAGGACAGCTCCTCACGGTGCCACTCGAACGTCTTCATCTTCAGGTCCGTCCGCAGCGCGTAGAGGGTCATGCGGAGCGGGGTATCACGAGGCAGATAGCCGTCACCTGGTCGGACGATCTGTTGGAACTGGTCGAGCAGATAAGGCCGGGTGAAGCGAACCGGGTTGTCGCCGCTCCTGTAGTCCGCTTCGTGGAGCAGGGCGAGCGGGGCCGTGTCGCGCCAGACAGGGCGACCTTCCTGAGGGCGCACCACGCGCTCGCCCTTGTCGTCGGCCTTGTAAGGTACGCTCGGATCCCGCCAGGGGAAGCCGCAGGAGACGCCCGGCGCGAACTTCATCGTCCGCACGAGGATCGGTTCCTCGATGCCCGTGAGAGCACAGACACCGCCGTCCCCGGGGACGATCTGGATCCGCCGGGGCCGCCATGTGAGCGCCTCCAGCAAGTCCGCCTTGGTACAGCGATCCACCACGAGCGGTCTGTCGTCGCGCCACGCCGGGATGCCGAGAGGATACTTCTGCGTGTCGAGGACGTAGATGTTCAGACACACCGTCTCGAACAGCGTCTCCCCAAGGACGAGCGAGTACCACGGCGGGGCGCCGTTGATCGAGGGGGACAGTCCCGCCCCGCCCGCCGTCATGAACGGCGCGATGGTCGTCAGCAGCCGCGCCGCCGCCGGGGCGCCGACGCCGAACTGTTCCTCATGGCCGTGGTGGAAGTGTGCCGCGTTCGTGCCGGACGGCATCGGGTGGAGCAGGCCCGCGAGCGGCTTGCCCGGCTCCCCGTCCATACCTTCCGTCTGCAGGAAGGGGTGCGACGCGGAGAACAGGTCGAACCGGTCGTGCCACTGCGTGAAGTAAGCATCAATGCGACCGGCGTCGAAGCGTCCGTTCTCAAGCAACCCGCCGAGCGCCTCCACGTCCTGTGGCTGGAAGATGTCCAAGGCCAGCGCGACGAGCAATCTATGTATGCCGAACTCCACCGTCGGCAGTGGGTCTCGCACGACTCTCATCTCGTGTGCGCTGTGAAGCGCCTCCCGCAGTCCGACTTCTGCCGCCGTGCCGTCGCCACGGATGATGGGAATCCAGGCCCGTGTGATCAGATCAAATGTCATTTTCATACATGGTCCTTGTCTACGCCCATTCCAACAAAGCTAGTCGAGGTGGCAAGCACTTCCAGAGCAACAGAGCGGCTCAGGTCGTGTGCATGTGCCCATTTGTCGATTGCCGCGATGAGTCCTGGATCCACAGTTACGCTCACCGCAATACGCCGTCTGTCTCCCATCAACGGACGACCTATTCGCCGTTTGAACTGCAAAGGCGGATGCACCGTACGAGTGTTGCACCCCTCTCTCTGTTGCTCCATCTCACCTCCTCACTTAGAATACCGTGGCTTGCTAAAAACTGATAGGCCAATGTTACCACACTTTCCGCGGTTTCTGCCACGTTTGACGCGGCCATTTAATATGATGTTTATCTGGCCTGTCGTCGCTTGAGGTATCATACGTCTGTCCCCTTGTAAAGGGGGTGAACCGCCACGTTATTCGCTGAGAGTGGCATGACCGGAACTGCTCCTCACGCTCGTGGGGATGAAAGTCGCGCGTAGTTTCCTCTTCTGCATTCAAGACCTGAATAGGCCAAGCGTGTCGTCGTCATGCAGTGTCACGGCCTTGCCTGTGTCGTCGTGACCGCGCCAGAGGCCGCCCGGCATGGGCAGGATCAGCAGATGACGTAGAATTCTCGGCGCATTGAGCGGCTCAAAGCCGAGTTCGGGGGTGATCTTGCTCAGCCACCAGCCGGGGATGGCCGCCTTTTGCAGGAACAGTGTCCGCAGCCTATCTTTTCCCGGACGCCAATCGGCGCCTCCGGCTCCCTGCCTGACCGCGGCGATCAGCGTCGGGTCACGCAGGATTAGGACCTGACGACTGTCATCCCCTTCGCGCGTCTGCGCCCGGAAGAAGCTCGCCCTCTCGCCCTCCTCCCCCTCAGTCACCGGTAGGTCAGGCTGACGGGCGTAGTCGAAGCCTCGGGCGCTGGGGGCTGCGACCAGATGCGTCTGCGCCTTGTGGCGGCTCTGCTCACGTCGCTCGTCGCGCAGGGCTCTTGCTTCCGTCAGCGTCTCGCGGGTGATTAAAGAGTCGGGTAGGGGCACGTCGCCGTAACAGGCTTCGATCAGTGGGCGGAAGTCCGTCGGTAGGTTGAACGACGTCTTGTCCTCCAGCAGCGCCAACGTCCGCAGCAGCGTCTCCCAGTCGTAGACTCCCAGCCAGTCGCCGTTCTTCCTTTTCTGGATCGCCGCGGCGCCGAAACTGCCGGGGTCGAAGGTTCCCTCCGGCGGCAGAAGCACGTGCAGCACGGCGGGCTGATCCGCCGGCCGGGTGACGGGTTTGTGCCGGTGCAGACGCCCCGATCGCTGCAGCAGCAGGTCGAT
>CAXUCQ010000126.1:6232-6829 GCA_964249295.1 uncultured Armatimonadales bacterium
CTCCACGACCTGGGTGGCGACCAGGATCGCCCGCGCGGGACGTGGCTGCCTGCCGTCCTGACCGGCGTCCTTGCCGAAGCGGGCGACGACCTCCTGCTCGATCTGCTCGCGCCGCTCGGCCCGGTAGCGGGCGTGGAACAGGAACAGCTCGACTCCGTCCAGCTCGCCCTTCTGCCTGAGACCGTCCAGGGCGCGGTGGATGTTCTGGGCCGAAGTGACGGTGTTGGCGATGACGCACGCGCAGCCGCCGTCCGTGACCAGGCCCGATGCCAGCCGGGCCGTCCGCTCAGGATCCCCGAGGGCGCTTGCGTGACGCCGCAGCTGCACCGTCCGCCGAGCGTCTTCCCCCTGCGGGACCTCACGGACGAAGGCCGAGCCGTCCAGAGGGACGAACGTCAGCAGCGGGTAGGCCTCGGCGTCGCCCGCCTGCACCTCGGGCAGCGACCCCGCACCGCCGTAGGCTTCGGCGAGGAGACGCTTCTGACCGCGGGAGAGTGTCGCCGACAGCAGGATCACCGGAACCCGCAGCGTCCGGCACCACGCGAGCAGTGTCGCCATCAGCGTCGTCATGTAGGCGTCGTAGGCGTGGACCTCGTC
>CAXUCQ010000126.1:6839-7645 GCA_964249295.1 uncultured Armatimonadales bacterium
GAAGCCGTGCTTGACGTTCAACGCCGCCATCAGCACCTGGTCCACGGTGCCGACGCCTTCCGGGGCGAGCAGGGCGCGCTTGGCGTTGGCGAACCACTCCCGCGAGAGCTGCCGCTCGTCGGCGTCCTCCGATTCGACCACCGACTCGGCCTCGGGCGAGGCCTCGTCGCGGAGCCAGGCCATGCCGTGTACCAGCCGCAGCCCGGTGCCATCAGGCAGGAAGCGGGCATAGCGCTCGTACATCTGATTGCTCGTCGCCTGCGTCGGCAGCGCGATGTAGGCTCCGTTCCGGCCCCAGCAGGCTGCCAGGTAGAGCGCGGCCTCGGTCTTGCCCTCACCCATCGGCGCCTCGATGATCGCCAGCCCCGGCAGGACGCCGTCTAGGCACGCCCGCTCGAGCGCCGCCTGCGAAGGTCGCAGTCGGGTGCATTCCGGCCAGACCTCGGCGAAGGTGGGCGTCGTCATCCGGACCGGCGTCGCCGGGGCGTCCAGGCAGAGGCGGCTCACGGCGCGGAAGGCCTCCCGACGGGGTAGTGGAAGGTGTCCGGGTTGGAGGCGATCCAGTCCGACAGCACGATCAGCCCGGACAGCTTCATCCCGGTCGCGCTGGCGTCGGCGAACCGCTCGCAGGCGAACGGCGTGAGGCCGAGCGCATCAGCCACGACGGAGGCCAACTCCTCACGCAGCGGCCGGTAGAAGTTCAGCCATTCCGGATACTCCGTTTCGTTGTAGAAGGCGTTCGGCGCTTGATCCGCCTGGAAGTCGCCGTGATGCCCCCTGATCGCATGAGCGGCGAGGGTCGCCGC
>CAXUCQ010000127.1:0-7581 GCA_964249295.1 uncultured Armatimonadales bacterium
CGGGTCCGCACCTGGAGGCGCTGATCCGTGACGGGCTGGTGACGCTGCTGTTCGCGGGCAACGCCCTGGCCGCGCACGACATCGAGAGCGCCCTGTACGGCACGTCGCTGGGCGTCCCCTTGGCTCCCGGCCTGCCCGCGCCCGAGCACGGCCACACGCATCATCTGCGGGCGATCAACGCCGTGCGGCGCGCGGGCGGCATCGCCCCCGCGGTGGCGTCGGGCCTGGTGACGCGCGGCATCATGCACGCCTGCGTCCAGAGCGGCACGCCCTTTGTGCTCGGCGGCAGCGTGCGCGACGACGGCCCTCTGCCCGACGTTTTGACGGACACGCAGGCCGCCCAGCAGGCGATGCGGGACGCGCTGCGCGCGCAGGACATCGGGGTCTGCCTCCTGGTGGCGACGACGCTGCACGCCGTCGCCGTCGGCAACCTGCTGCCCGCCCGCACGACGACGGTCTGCGTCGATCAGAGCAGCGACAGCGTCACCAAGCTGCTGGACCGAGGCTCATTCCAGTCCCTCGGCGTCGTGACCGACTGCGAGTGGTTTTTGCAGGAACTGGCGGGGCGACTGGGGTAGGCGGGCCGTGAGAGGCCTCCGCCCGGCGCACAAGGGGACGCCTAATGCTCGTCTTGGTCGTCGGCGCGGCGCTTTTTCTCGCCGCGCAGGCCAATGATGAGCAGCGTGAGCGTGATGAACACGGACAGGGACGTGACGCAGAGCGCCGCGTGTCCCTGGGTGGGCCATTCTAACATCGAGGGGTGGTCCTTTCTTCCAGCAGAGACTTCCAAAAAGCGGGCGGCACGTCGCCGACCGTGTAGAACGAGCCGGTGACGCAGATCAGGTCGTCGGGTCCGGCCTGCGCGAGCGCGGCGCGGACGGCGTCGGGGACGCCCGACGGGCGCATCTCGACCTGGCCCATGTCCCAGCGCTTGGCCGCCGTCGCCACGTCGGACGCGGGGCGCGGCTGGAACGACGGCTGGGTGGCGATCAGAAGCGCCGGGCGCAGCGCGGCGAGCGGCTCCAGAACCGTCTCAGGGTCGTGGTGGCGCTTGAGGCCGACGACGAGGATCAAGCGCCGCCGGTCAGCCCCGAACTCGCCGCGCAGGGCGTCGGCCAAAGCCCCGGCGGCCAGGGCGTTGTGCGCGCCGTCCACGATGACGGCCGGGCGCTCGCAGACCTGTTCCAGCCGACCCGGCACGTAGGCCGCGCGCAGGCCGCGCCGCACGGCCTCGTCGGACACGGGCGGCAGCGCGTCCGGCGCGACGGCGTCCAGCGCGGCCAGGGCGGCGGCGGCGTTGGCGTGCTGGAACGCGCCGTGCAGGCCCAACTTCAGTCCCGCGAGCGTGCGGCGCGGCGTGCGGAGGGTCAGTGTGCCGTCGGCCTGTGGCGAGAATCCGTTCTCGGTTTGGGCCGGGTCTGCCGCGATGTGGGTCAGCGGCGCGGCGCGCTCGCGGCAGACGCGGGAGATCACCACGTCCGCTTCCTCGCCGATGGGGACGCCCGTCACGCAGGGGACGCCGGGCTTGACGATGCCCGCTTTCTCGCCCGCGATCAGCGTCAGCGTGTCGCCGAGCAGTTCCGTGTGGTCGAAGCCGATGTTGGTGATGACCGACACCAGCGGGCGCGCGACGACGTTGGTGGCGTCCAGCCGCCCGCCCAGGCCGACCTCCAGCGCGACGAAATCGACCTTTTGTTCCGCGAACCAGCACAGGCCTACGGCGGTCTTCAGTTCAAATTCCGTGGTCGGCCCGAGGTCGGTGGCTTCCAAGGCCTCGACGTGGGGCTGCAGGCGCGTAATCCAGCGGGCGAAATCGGCCTGGGGGATCGGCTGCCCGTCGATCTGGATGCGCTCGCGCACGTCATAAACGTAGGGCGACAGGTATTGTCCGGTCTTGTGGCCGGCGGCCTGCAGGATGCTCGCCGCCATCGCCGTCGTGGACCCCTTGCCTTTGGTCCCGGCGACGTGAACGACGCGCAGCGCGTCCTGCGGGCTGCCGAGTCGCGCGAGCAGCGCCGCGAACCGCTCGTTGCCGAGCTTGACCCCAAGCCGCAGCCGCCCGTGCATGTACCGCAGCGCCTCTTCATACTCCATACACGGCTAGTATACCTGAAATCGGGCGCGGTATCGGAGGGGGCGCGGGCGGCTCCGCGCTAGGCGAAGTACCCGTTGTCCCGCATGTCCGGGAGCAGCGTCGGCCCTGTCGGCTGCCAGCCCAGCGACTCGCGGGTCCAGGCGCTGGAGGTCGGGTTGTCGATGCCGACGAACGGCGCGATCCAGGTGAACTGCGCGGCGGCTTCCTCGGCGGTCAGCCCCCGCACGGGCAGGCCCAACCCCTGGCCGATGGTCCCGGCGATCTCGCGCATGGGGACGCCCTCCTCGGCGACCGCGTGCAGGCGCGCGCCGGGCGCCGCCCCTTCCAGCGCCAGCCGGTACAATCGCGCCGCGTCGAGTCGGTGTACCGCCGGCCAGCGGTTCGCGCCGTCCCCGACATACGCGGCGAGGCCCGTGCGGCGGGCGATGCCGACCAGCGCCGGCACGAAGCCGTGGTCGCCCGCGCCGTGGACGGTGGGCGGGAGCCTCATGACGATGCCGCGCACGCCGCGCCCGGCGGCGGCCAGGGTCGCCGTTTCGGACGCGGCGCGCGGGCCGTCGGGGTTTGCGGGCGCGTCTTCCTCCGTGATGATGCGGCCCGGCGCCACCAGCGCGGTCCCGGACGTCACGATGAAGGGTCTGCCGGTCCTTTCCATCACGCCGATCATGGCTTCCACAGCCCGGAGGTCCATCCCGCCGGCGACCTCGCGGGGGGTGTTGACGAAGTCGTGGTCGAAGGCCAGGTGGGCGACGCCGTCGCAGGCGGCGGCCCCGGTGGCTAGGCTGTCCGGGTCCGACAGGTCGCCCCGGTGCGCCTCGGCGCCCATCTGCGCCAGCGTTTCGGCGGCGCTGCCGCTGCGGGCCAGCCCCAGCACCTGATGTCCCGCCGCCAGCAGCTCGCGCACGACGGCGGAGCCGATGAAGCCGGAGGCTCCCGTGACAAATACTCGCATTCCCTTTGCGCCTTCTGTTGATCCGCTCAGGCTCCGTACTGCATCTGTTCGAGGTCGGCGATCAGCCCAGGGCCTGTCGGCTGCCATCCCAGCCGTTCCCGCGTCAGCGCGCTTGACGCCGGCATGTCCAGGCCGGCGAACATTGCAAACCAGCCGAAATGGGCCGGCGCCTCCTCGGGAGACAGGCTGACGACCGGCACCTTCAAGCCCCGCCCGATGACCTCGGCGATCTCCCGAGCCGTTATTCCTTCTTCCGCGACCGCGTTGTACCGGCTGCCCGCTTCCTGCTTCTCGAACGCCAGCCTGTAGAGGCGGGCAACATCGCTGACGTGCGCCGCCGGCCAGCGGTTTTGTCCCTCGCCCACATAGGCCGAGACGCCCTTCTCACGGGCCACTTGAATCAAGGGGCTGATGAGGCCCTGCTTGACCGGATCGTGGACCTGGGGGAGACGCACCACTGACACGCTCACGCCACGCGCCGCGACGGCCATGCCGGCTTCTTCCGAGGCTTTCCGGGGGTTTGGGTGATCGGCGTCGAAGTGTTCTTCGGTCGCGGGCTGCCCCGGCGCACCGCTCCCCATCCCGGTGCCGGAGGTGATGACCAGCAGGCGGTCGGAGCCTTCGAGCGCGTCGCCGAGCGCCTCGATGGCACGCCGGTCCTTCTCGCAGTTCGCCACGAAGTTGGAGAAGTCGTGGTCGAAGGCGCAGTGGATGACGCCGTCCGAGGCTTCCGCGCCGCGCCGCAGGCTGTCCAGGTCTTCGAGCGTCCCCCGGTGCGCCTCGGCCCCGGCGGCGGCCAGCGCCTGGGCGCCCGCCTCCGACCGCGTCAGGCCGAGCACCTGGTGGCCCGCGTTGATGAGTTCCGGCACAATGGCGGAGCCGATAAAGCCGGTCGCGCCGGTGACAAATACTCGCATAACTTTCTCCTTAATCTGGGTGTCAAGGAGCATTATACAGCGGGGGCGGGGCCGGTACAAGCCGTGACATTATACCGGTATCGAAACTACCAGGATCGGCTTAGACCGCGCCCAGGACGAGCGCCCGGATCCGCTCCGCGTCGGCGGGCGTCGCGGGCGCGAAGATCACCAGCCCGAGGTCGGGGTGGTCGTTGACCGCGAAGGTGGAATACTCAAGCGCGAGCGGCCCGGTGACCGGATGCTCAAGGTGCTTGACGCCCTCGCCGTAGTTGCTGACATCATTGTCGCGCCACATGGACGCGAACTCCGGGCTGGATCGGCTCAGCTCGTCGACAAGCGCCTGGGCGCTCCGGCTCGCCCCGACGCGGGCTGTCTCCAGCCGGAACGTCGCCACCAGCAGGCGGGCGTTGCTCTCCCAGTGCGCCATCCGGGTCCGGGCGCACGGGTCGCGGAAGAACATCCGCAGGATGTTGCGCTGCTCGGGCGCGAGCGTGGCATAATCGGCCAGCACCCGCGCCGCCGCGCGGTTCCAGGCGACGATGTCCCAGGCGGACGTTTTGACGAAGGCCGGGCTGAACTCCATCGAGTCGAGCATCCGCTGGAGCTGCGGCGTGACGGTCTCGGGCGTCCAGTCGCGGATTTCGGGCGGCCGGCGCAGGGCCAGCAGGAACAGGTGTTCCCGCTCGGGCGCCGTCAGCACCAGGGCATCGGCGATCCGGTCCAGGGCGTCGGGCGAGGGCGCCCCGCCCCGGCCCTGTTCCAGCCACGTGTACCAGGTCGCGCTCACGTCGGCGCGCTGCGCGACCTCCTCCCGCCGCAGCCCCGGCGTCCGCCGCCGCGCCGTGCCGAACCCGAACATCGCCGGGTCCAGCCTCGCGCGGCGGTCCTTCAGGAAGACCCCGAGCAGATTGTCGTCCGATGCCCCCGCGCCCGGCTTGCCGGGCCGAGCCTCGCGGGCGGCCCGGCTGAGTGTTCTTTCCATCCTCGCCTCGCTTTCATTTCACACCTCAACTATACCTGGAATCAGGGGTGGTAATCTGCCGGGGCGGGTTAGTCCTCACCGTCTCTGTCCTTGTAGAAGGACAGGAGGGCGTCCGCAAGCCGGTCGGGCGCTTCCATCGCCACATAGTGTCCAACGCCGTCGAACGAAACGGCGCTCACGTCTGTAGCGACCTGTCTCATGGCCTGAGCCGTGAACTCTCCCGATCCGCCGCCGACGGCAAGCACGGGAATGCTGAGCGGCCGGGCTGCCAGTTCACGAATCTCGTCCCCCTCCCGGAGCATTGATCGGTAAAGCCCGCCCGCTCCTCTGAACCCATCGGCCCGAGAATAGGAGCGTACCAACTCGTCGATGTCTTCCTGACTGAACGCACCAGGGGTTGCGCTCAGCGATGGGATCGCGTATTCGGCGATGAACGCGCGCTCCCGCCCGGAGAGCAGCATCTCAGGAATCCCCTGGGCGGCGAGGACGCCGATGTGCCACGCCCCGCCGTGGGTGACGTCGGCCAGCATTTCGAGGCCGAAGCCGGGAAGGCCTGTCTCGATCGCGGCGTAGCTCCGAACGAGTTCAGGGTGCGTGGCGGCGACGCGGAACGTCGCCGGACCGCTGATGTCTTGACCCGTCAGATGGACCGGCCCAGTGTTCAAACGTGCAATGAGTTCGCCCAGGTCTTTGGCGGCAGCCGCACTGTCGCCATCTTCCGTGGCATCCGCGGAGTCGCCGAAGCCGCGCAGGTCAACAGCAAACACGCGATGCGCTTTGCTCAGCAGAGGGATCACCTTTCGGAAGACCCACCAGGTTTCGGGGAAGCCATGCACAAGCAGCACGGGAGAGCCATCGGCTCCTGCGGAGACGTAGTGTAACTCGACGCCGTTCAGTGTGACACGGTGGTGGGCGACACTTGGAACGGCGGCAGCATTTGGAGACATATCCGTTTTTTCCTTTGATGATCGACAACAGGGTAACATCTATAGACAACCGAGTTGCTTATAGATATAGCACATAGACAACTGGGTTGTCAATATCTGGGGAGTTCCATTATGAACCGTCTGATGCCGAGGTCACGAGGTGCTGAACTTGCGATGCTCCTGCTCAAAGGCTTCCACGCTATGACAGACGAGGTGATCGTTCAGTTGGAGGCGCGCGGATACAAAGGCGTTCGCGCCGTCCATGCGTTCGCCCTTGAAGCGATCGACGCAGGAGCGGAGACGACCTCGGAGGTTGGGCGGAAGCTGTCGGTTTCCAAGCAGGCAGCCGCAAAGACAATTGCAGTATTGCAGCAACTTGGCTACGTAGCCAGTGACGTCGATCCAGACGACGCGCGCCGCAAAAAGCTGCAGATAACGTCTCTTGGTTGTGAACTGATAGCGGTCGGGAGCGCACTCTTTGATGACGTGCGTGACCGCTGGGCGGCACAGATGGGAGCCACACAACTTGACGTTTTTGAAGAACACCTCGCCCGGTCCGTTGGGCGTCGGTCCCTTAACGTCGATGACCTCGCACGCTTTGATAAGGATCAAGGCGAAGAGGCCATCTGAGCGAGTCCCAGGGGTTCAACCCCTGGCACCCTACGTAAGAGTTCTAACAAACAGGCGCGATCGAGACGGTGAGCGCGGCGTCGGGCGGCGCGTCGGCAGACGCCGCGATGGACAGGCCGGTGATGAGGGCCGGAACGGCCCCGATCATGCGCCGTGGCCTGATGCTTCTGTCGCGTTTCTGTGCATTGCAGCTTACCTCCTCTGTCCTTTGCTCTCGCGATCAGCCTATGGCTATCCCGCCGGAGCGGGGATCTGGGCGGCATGGACGGACGCGACGACGGTCTCGGCATCGGCGCGCTGCTGCAGGAAATGATCCTGGGCGCTGAACGGGGCCTGGCCCGGCGCGGGGCGGACGCGCTCGTAGGAGCCGTCGGCCAGAAGGCGGTGCGCGCGGGCGGTGTCGCGCAGGTAGGCTTCGAGCACGTCGTCGCGGACCTGTTTCTTGAGCGCCGGGTTCTCCAGGGGAAACAGCACCTCGACGCGGCGATCCAGGTTGCGGCGCATCAAGTCGGCGCTGCCCAGATAAATCTCGGACCGTCCGCCGTTGTGGAAGTAGTAAACGCGGGAGTGCTCTAGGAAGCGCCCGACGATGGACACGACGCGGATGTTGTCGGACACGCCCGCCACGCCGGGGCGCAGGCAGCAGACGCCGCGCACGATCAGGTCGATGCGGACGCCCGCCTGGGACGCTTCGTACAGGGCGCGGATGATCGGCTCGTCGCTGAGGGTGTTGGTCTTCAGGATCAGCCGCGCAGGCTTGCCCCGGCGCGCGTGGCCCGCCTCGCGGGCGATCATCTGCATCAGGCGCTCGCGCATGTTGACGGGCGCGACCAGCAGTTTGCGGTAGCGTTTCTGGCGGGAGTAGCCCGTCAGCAGGTTGAACAGCTCGGACACGTCGGGGCCGAGGGCGCCGTCCGCCGTCAGGAATGAGAAGTCGGTGTAGATCCGGGCCGTGACGGGGTTGTAGTTGCCCGTGCCCAGATGGACGTAGCGGCGCAGTTCGCCGTCCTTCTCCTTGCGGACGACCAGGGCGACCTTGCAGTGGGTCTTGAGGCCGACCAGGCCGTAGACGACATGGA
>CAXUCQ010000128.1:0-7574 GCA_964249295.1 uncultured Armatimonadales bacterium
CGGCGGCGTGGACGCCGGCGCCTTCCCCGGCGGCAGCGGCCAGCACTCGGCGTCGATCCGCGCGCGCTGCCTGCAGGGTCTGGACGTCCTGGGCCTCGGCCTCGACTCCGGGCGCAACGCCGCCGCGACGGGCCGTGAGCCGGCCCCCATCGGCGCGGACCGCGCCCCCGCCCCGGTCTGGGTCATCCCCACCGACGAGGAACGGCAGATCGCCCGCGAGACTCGCGCCCTGCTCGAAGAGCAATAACTCCCGTCACCGTCGATCACGCGCGCGGGACCGCCCCGGCAGCGAAAAAGCGCCCCTGCCACTTTGGCAGGGGCGCTTTTGTCAACGCATTGAACAACGGGATTCACTCGACGGAAGTCTTGGGGAGCGAGACACGCCCGGACAAGCGCGACAGGGACACAGCCAGGCGGCGGACGACGACAGAGGGGCCATGCCCGCTCGGGTGCGGCGCGGCGCTCAGCACCAGCATCTGGCCGAAAGCCCCGGCGATCATGGACAAGGCGACAAGCCACGGGAGGGCGTGTTTCCGGTCGAACATGGCGTGTGATTCTCCCGGTGCGCCTCGCTCCACGCCGGAGCAAGCGCGCACTGTGTCAGACGAAGGAAGCACCGAAGAGTTCCATTCCCTGTGATTGTTCCACGTTGTTTGTCCGATGTCCCATGTTTCGGACTCCGCACGCGGACACGCTGCATCGGGAGGGACACGCGGACAGTTGCGGGCCGTCACAGAAGGCGCACTTCGTCACCCACCCGCAGGGTCTTGCCCTCTTCCGACGGCGGGACGCGCGTGTTGACCGCCAGGCGGTAGAAGTGGTTGAAACGGCTGCGGTCGGCCCAGGCGGGCAGAGTCGCCTCGCGCCGGGCGCGGAAGACCCGCGCGAAGTCGGGCGACGCCGCGCCCGTCTGCGAGTGGCGCGTCGGGACGATGCACCGCTGGCAGGGGTTGGTGCCTTCCAGCACGACATCTCCGACCCGGAAGCGCACCGCCTCGCCAGCCGCGCCGAACAATCGGTCCTCCCAGAACGGCGGCGCGTCCGCGATCTCCAGGTTGGCCCGGAAACGGACGCGCGCCTCACACAAATCGAGGTCGGGGTGCCACGCAGCCACTTCGCGCAGGGTTGCTTCGCCGATCAGCGTCGGGCCGGGCGCGGCGGCGTCGTCGGGGAAGCCGCCCCCTGTGTCCCGGCGCAGGGCCACCGGCAGGCCGAAGTAGTCGCTCAGCCACGCCTCCAGCCGCGCCCGTTCCCGCCCGCCGTGGAACGCGCCGCCCCGCGCGCCGTCCCGCGTCCGCACGCAGAACAGGCCGTTCTCCCGATCCACGGACGCCTGCAGGCCGTGAATCAGCGGCGTCCGCTTGGCGTTGACGAACCGCCCTTCGGCGTCCACCAGCGCCCACTCGCGGTCGTGTTCCAGCCCGCCGCCCGCAGTCAGGCGGGCCTGCGGCACGGAAACCGGGTCGAGCGACTTGATGGGGTACACGGTGATCCCCGACAGATGCGGCACGCGGATTGTCTCCTTTCGGGATCGGCGCCCTGACGGCGGCAGAGGGCCGCGCCGCCGCCGTCAGGGCGTCTTCACGCCACCTCATACGACGCCATGCGCGGCGACCCCACGGCGTCCAGATCGCGGGTGATGCCCGCGACCATGTCCGGCGTGCGCCGGCGCAGCGTCAGCAGCCACGCCAGACCGATGGCGAAGTACCCCAGGAACACATACGGGAAATACTTCACCGGCGGCGCCAGCGGCGGGTTGGTGTAGACGCTGCCCACCGCCGGCACCAGCAGCAGCAGCACCGACACGACCGACAGCGCGACGTGCTTGGGCTGCAGCTCGCCGATCTTCTTCAAATACATCGGCGCGGCCACCGAGATGAAGAAGTAGGCGAACAGAAAGCCGAACGCGCCGAACGTCCCGGCGTCGTTGAACAGGTCCGTGACCACGTTGTGCCACAGGTACAGCCCCGTCACGACCAGGAACATCAGCGCCGCCACGACCGACACGGCGACGTGGGGCGTGCCGTGGGCCGCGTGCGCCTTCCCGACGGACGCATGGAAGACCCCGTGCCGCCCCATCGGATAGACAATCCGGGCGCAGGCGTTCATGCACGACAGGTTCAGCGAGAAAAACGAAACGACCGCGCCCAGCGAGATCGGCACGGCCAGCCAGCGCACGTGCATCATCGCCGCCAGCGTGTTGAGCGGCGCCGAGAGCGTGTCCAGGGTCGCCTTGCTCCCCCGCGCGCCGTAGACCTCCATGTACGTCACGAACACGAAAAACACCCCGGTCAGCAGCAGGCTCCACAGGACCGCCTTGGGGATGGTCTTGAGCGGGTTTTTGGCCTCGTCCCCGAACGCCGTCGCGCACTCGAAGCCGACCAGGCTGAAGATGGCGACCACGACGCCGAAGCCCATGTTGGAGACCGACGCGCCCTTCAGCGTCAGTTGGTCACGGTCGATGGGCAGCCCGTGGTGGGACAGCACGATCGTCGCCAGGATGAAGATGAACGCGACGGAGACGCCTTCCAGGATCAGCATCAGGATCGTGGACAGTTGGATGTCGCGGAACGCCAGCCACCAGGACACGCCCGCGCAGACCGCGAACAGCAGGACCGGCGGGATGACGTGGCCGCCGGGCAGCATGCCGACGAGCACGTTGGCGAAGTTGGTGAACCCCGTCAACCCCGCGATGCCGATGAACAAGTAGGCCCAGATCAGGCACCAGCCCGCCAGACCGCCCGCCGTCGGCCCCAGGCCGCGCGTGGTGTACGCGAACATGGAGCCGGCGGTCGTCGAGCGCTTGGCGAACTCGTTGAGGTTGAGCGCCACGAACAGCAGCATGACGGTCCCGAAGGCGTAAGCCAGCCAGCTCCCGTTCCCGGCGTTGCCGTACATCGCCGGGACGATCAGGGCCGCCGTCATGGTGGGCGAGATGAGGGCGATGGCCTGCGCCAGCACCTCCCAGAAGTTGAGACAGTTCGCGCGCAGGCGCGCCCCGGCGGCCGCCGGGGCCGCGATCAGTGTGTCCGCCATGCAGGTTCCTCCTCGGTGGGGGCGGCTCGAAGGCCGCCGTGGGAAAATCGCGTGAGGGGAGCCGTCAATGGCGTCGCGGCGACTGTGCCGCAAGAACAGCGTTCCCAGGACTGAAGTCCTGGGCTGCCGGGGAGAAGATCGCCCACCTCCGTGGACGCAAGAGTGGTGTCGGCATCCTTCCGGCGCCCTTACCCTCGGGCAGGATGCGCTTCCCAGCCCAGGGGTTCAGCCCTGGCCCTGCTCCGCCCGCTACAGATAACTCTGGAGCAGCAGCCGGGGCGCGGCGCAGGCGACCAGGATCAGCTCGGCGTCTTTGCCGCCGAGGGCGGTCAATCGGTGCGGCAGACGGGCGTCGAAGTGGGCGCAGTCGCCCGGCCCCAGGTCGTGCGTCTCATCGGCCAAAGTCAGGCGGAGCCGGCCCGACAGTACGCAGAGCCATTCCTCGCCCTCGTGCCGGTAGCGCTCGTCGCCGGTCCGTCGGGCCGGGACCGTCACGCGGATCGGCTGCATCTGGGACGGACGCGCGCCGCTCGACAGCGGCGTATAGGACAGCCCGCTGCCCGCGCGGGCCACGGCGTCCGCAGCCCGGACGATGACACAGTCCTCTGCGGCGGAGCGATCCGGCGGGAACAGCGCCGCCAGCGCAACTCCGAAGGCCTGCCCCAGCGACAGCAGCGCCGCGAGGGACGGCTGCCGCTCCCCGTCTTCCAGGCGTGACAGATAGGACTTGCTCAGCCCCGCCCGTTTGGCGAGTTCGTCCAGCGTCCACTCGCGCTGCGCACGCAGGCCGCGGATGCGCCCGCCGAGTTCCGCGAGTTCCGAGCGCACCAGGGTTTCCAGCGGCTGAGACATGGCTGATTATAGCATAAAGTTGCCTGAGAGTCAACTTTTTTGACAAGGCTTCCGGAATCCACCTCCCCGCTGCGCCGGGGTCCTCCCGAAACGGGGGGATGAACGAGCGGGCGGCGTGACGCTCACATAGGCGAATCGCGTGCGGCTGCGTTCCATGCGCTGCTCATCCTCCCGCATCGGGAGGACCCTGTGACCGAGGAACAGGGGAACAAGGTGATGGGTTCTTACAGCGAAACGACGAAGATCTGGTTGGAGCGCGGCCCGTCCGGGTCGGGGCCGTCGGCCAGGCGGCGCAGAAAGGCGATCTGAGTACCGTCGGGGGAAAAAACGCAGGCCAGCGAGGACGGCGCGTCGGCGTCCTCCGTGCGCGGGGTCAGGCGTCGGCTGCGGCCCGTCGCGACATCCACGACGAACACGCTGTTGTCGGCGGCATACGCGATCCGTCGCCCGTCGGGACCCCACGTAAACGCCGACGCCACGCCCCAGGGGTCGCGGGTGATCTGGCGGGGCGGGCCGCCGTTGGGCGAGACCGTCCACAGGTGCGCGATTCCGGCGTCGTCCCGCCGCAGGAACGCGATCTCCGTGCCGTCGGGCGAGGCCCGCAGCCAGTGACGCGGCCCCGAGATGCCGGGATACGGCTCCTGCGCCGTGTGCGTCAATCGCCGCTGCCGCGTCCCCAGCGGCGGCGTCGGGCGGCGCGTCGGCGTCCCCTCCAATGGCCCACCCGGCGAGGGGACCGTCACGTCGTCCGGCAGATCGGCGACGAACACCTCCCAGAACGGCACGCCGTCCGCGCCCACGACCTGCCCCTGGAACGCCAGCGCGCGCCGCTGCCGCGTGCCGTCGGGGCGCAGGTAGCCCGCGCGCCCGACCCAGCCTTCTTCCAGCGCCTGCGCGATGTCGTCCGAGCCGGGCCGGGGGCGGGCCGTCGTCCGTGTCGCCAGCACCGTGAAATACGCCCCGTCGTGGCTGCGCGGGTGGTTTTGGGGGACGCGGACCGGCCCGCACGGGGCGCTGACGCCGACGTTGCGCTGGTCCGTGTCGCCGTCGCCCTGCGACTTGCCCGATGCCGGCAGCAGCGCGTCGTTGTAGGTGAAACTGACCCTCTCGCCGTCCGGGCTGAAGACGTGGACGTGCGAGCCGCCCCGCAAAGCCCCCGGCGTTTGTGCCGTCATGTCCCGCGCGTCCAGCGGCATGGCGACGCCCGGCCTCGCCGTGTCCACCAGCACCCCCTGACGATGGGACGGGCTGTACGGCCAGTCCGGCGTCGGGTCCTCGGGGCCGAGGATGAACACAACCTGGTTTTTATGCGGGTGGAACGTCGCCACGCCGCAGTGCGCCCCGCGCCGCGACTCGTACAGCCGCCGGACTTCGCCCGTCCCGACATGGACCATCTCAATCGTCGTGCCGTCGAAGACAGACCCTTCGGCGTCCGAGCGCGTGTCGTGGACGAGCCACTGCCCGTCCGGCGACCAGACGTTGCAGTTGGTCAGGATGCGTCCGCCAGGCCCGCGCGTGACCTGTTTTTCTCGCCAAGAAGACGCTGGGAACGGCACGATTCACCACCCACCTTCCGTAGTGGAAGCGAGACAAACCATCAAGGACAAAACGGATGCGACACACGAAACCAAGATTGGCGGCTCTGACGCTGGCGGCGGCGACACTCACCTCCGGCGTCCCGACCTCGGCCCAGACGCCGCCCCCCGCCGCCCCACAGTCGGCAACGGCGGGCCTTGTCACCAAGGCCGATCTGCAGGCCACGGGCGCGCAGCTAGGGCAGAAGATCGCCGCCCAGGCGGACCAGCTCACCGCCCTGCGTCAGCAGCTCCTCGCCATGAAGGCGCAGCTCGAAGCCTTGGACCGGCAGGTGAACGGAATGCGCGTCCCGTCACCTCCGGCCACTTCGCGGGTTCTGCCCGGCCACTGACGCTCCCAGGACTCATGCCCAGGACTGAAGTCCTGGGCTGCCAAGTGCCGACTGCCCGCCGTCGCGGGCGAGGATCGGCGCCCGCACACCTTTCTGCGCCCACGGAGGTGGGCAGTCTTCTCCCCGGCAGCCCAGGATTTCAGTCCTGGGCCTTATGCACAAAGCCCCGCCCTCAGCGCGAGTTCTTCCGGCGGTAAGCCGCATCATGGCGCGTCTTGCGGTCCATGTCGGTCAGGCCCTCCCCGATCTCCGCCGCCGCCTGGGCGTAGGCCGCGGCGGCAGGCGCGGGCAGGCATGGGGCCGCCGCCGCCAAAGACCGGCGCATGAGCGCCGCCGCTTCCTGCCGTCGCCCCTCCCGTTCCAGCTTCAAGGCACGACTGGTGGCGGCGGACATCTCCACGTCGCTCGCCCGCTCCTGCAAGCCCCGGTTGCGGGGCGCGTCCCCCACCCCGTCGCCGTAGCGGAACGACGCAGCGGCCTCCACGGACTGATGCCGTCCCTCACACGTCGCAAAAGACAGGCGGGCGCGGAGCGTGAGCGCCGACCCCAGCGCGCCGGGCGGCGTCAGCGCCTTCAGATAAAATGCCTTGCTTTCCCCGGCGAACATGTCGCGCAGGAACAGTCGCAGGACGCCACCCGCGCGTTCGTGCGGCAGGTCGTTGAGCAGGTCGATCGCCACGCCCGCCGGGATGTCGACGGAAAGCGTCGTTTCGCGGGCCACCACGGTCAGCATCTCGCCCAGTTCCTGCGCGAAGTGGCCGGGGATGTCGCGCGGGTGGCCGATGAAGTAGTAGTGGCCGCCGCCCTCCGTCGCCATCGCTTCCAGCAGTTCGTGGTCGTAGTCTGTCCCCAGCCCCAGTGTCGTGGTCGCCACCCCGCGCTGGGCCAGTTCCCGCGCGTGGCGCGTCAGTTCCTCCCGGTCGGTGATGCCGACGTTCGCCAGCCCGTCCGTGAGCAGCAGGACCCGGCTGACCTTCACCAGCGAGTCCCCCGTTGCCACCTCCTGCGCGCCGCGCAGCCAGCCGCCGCCCAGGTCCGTCTGCCCGCCGGGGCGCAGGGCGTTGATCTGCCGCTTCAGTTCGGCCCGCGCGCCGTCCGAGACGGCGACGCCGGGCGAGAGCAGCCGGACCTGGTCATCATAGGCCACGACGGCGACCCGGTCATGGACATCCAGCCGGTCCAGCGCGTGACACGCCGCCTGCTGCGCGAAGGCGAGCTTTTCGCCCGACATCGACCCACTGCGGTCGATCACCAGCGCGAGATTGAGCGGCGTGCGGCGCGCGGCATTGGGGTCGGCCATCGCTGTGACGACGACCTCGACCAGACGCTGCGACGGCAGTCCACTCTCGATCAGCGGACAGTCGCAGTCCAGGGACAGGGTGAGAAGATCAGACATGACGGTCTCCTTTCAAGAGCCGGAATAGGTCAAGCATCGGGACGGAACAGCGTTCGCGCAAAGGCGATCAGTCGGCGGATGCGATCATCGACGCGCCGTGCGTGCAGTTCCACCCCCGGCGCCAGTGTGATGCGGTGCCATGATTCGGGGGCGGCTTCGTCCTGGGCCGTCGGGTCTTCTTCAGCGGCCTGCGACGCCTTCCGGGCGCGCAGCGGCCCCGCCGGTGCGGGCGCGCAGGTGAGTCTCGCCGAGCCGCACCATCCGGGTGCCCGGCTCCGCGGCACCGCTGTCCTCGACCTCGAGGAAATTCGCCTCGCCGATGAAGGAGGCGACGAACTGGTTCTCCGGCTCGTCGTAGAGCGC
>CAXUCQ010000129.1:0-3443 GCA_964249295.1 uncultured Armatimonadales bacterium
AGCCGGGCCGAACGGCTGGTCCAGGCCGCGCGCCGTCAGGTTGACGCGGCCCTGCGGGTCGATCTCGGTCACGCGGACGCGGATCTTGTCGCCCAGTTTGACCACGTCTTCGGGCTTGCCGATGCGCTCGTCCGAGTCGGTGAGCTGCGAGACATGGACCAGGCCGTCCTTGCCGGGCAAAATCTCGACGAACGCGCCGAACTGCAGGAAGCGCACGACGGTCCCCTCGAACTCGTCGCCGGGCTTGAGCGTCCGGGTCAGGTCCTCGACGGCCTTGCGCGCGGCGTCGCCCGCCGCGCCGTCCACCGACGCGATGTAGACCGTGCCGTCCTGCTCGATGTCGATCTTGGCGCCCGTGTCGGCGGTGATTTTCTTGATGGTCTTGCCGCCGGGGCCGATGACCAGGCCGATCTGTTCCGGCTCGATCTGCATCGTGAAGATGCGCGGCGCGTACTGCGACAGTTCTTCACGCGGCGTCGCAATGGCCTCGGTGATCTTGTCCAAGATAAACAGGCGGGCGACTTTGGCCTGCTCGAAGGCCCGCACGAACACGTCGCGCGGCACGCCGCCGATCTTGGTGTCGAGCTGCAGGGCCGTGATGCCCTCGGCGGTCCCGGCGACCTTGAAGTCCATGTCGCCGCTGAAATCTTCCATGCCCTGGATGTCCGTCAGGACGGCATACTGCCGGCCCTGCCCATTCTCGCCGCTGCCCTCGGGGCCTTCGATCAGGCCCATGGCGATGCCCGCGACGGGGGCCTTGATCGGAACGCCCGCGTCCATCAGCGCTAATGTGCTGCCGCACGTGGACCCCATCGAGGTCGAGCCGTTGGATTCGAGCACCTCCGACGTCAGCAGCATGGTGTACGGGAACTTCTCGCGCGACGGGATGACCGCGCGCAGGGCGCGCTCGGCCAGCGCGCCGTGGCCGATCTCGCGCCGGCCCGGCCCGCGCATCGGACGCGCCTCCCCGACGGAGTACGGCGGGAAGTTGTAGAAATGCATGTAGTGCTTTTCGCTGTCTTCTTCCAGCGTGTCCACCATCTGGGCGTCGCTGCCGGACCCGAGGACGAGGGTCGTCAGCACCTGCGTCTGCCCGCGTGTGAACAGGCCCGTCCCGTGGACGCGGGGCAGCAGGCCGACCTCGCACGAGATCTGCCGGATGTCCGTCGTGCCGCGCCCGTCGGGCCGCTTGCCTTCGGTCAGAATGAGATCGCGGAGCTGGTCTTTCACGGCCTTGTCGGCGGCTTCTTTGATGTCGGCGACGTTGTCCGGGTACTCGTCTTTGAGCTGCGCGACGACGTCGTTGATGAGCAGGGTCAGCCCCGCCTCGCGCGACGCCTTGTCCGGGTCCTGCAGGCCGCTGCGGAGGGTGGCATTGAACCGCTCCTGAATCACGCCCAGAATCTCCGCATTGACCTTGTGCAGCGGCACCTCGACCTTGGCCTTACCGACCTTGGCGGCGAGTTCGCGCTGCATGGCGCAGAGTTTCTTGCAGGCCTCGTGCGCGAAGTCCATCGCTTCCAGCATCTTGTCTTCGGAGACCTCCGATGCGCCCGCCTCGACCATGGCGATGGCCTCTTCCCCGGCGGCGACGATCAGATCCAGCGGGCTTTCGCCCTGCTGCTCGAACGTCGGGTTGAGGAGGAACGCGCCTTCGGCGTCAAGGCCGACCCGGACACAGCCGATGGGGCCGTTCCAGGGGATGTCCGAGACCATCAGCGCGGCGGAGGCCGCCGTGACGGCGAGGACGTCGGGGGAATACTCTTGCTGGTAAGACAGCGGCATGGCGATGACCTGAGTCTCGTTGCGCATGCCGTAGGGGAACAGCGGGCGCAGGGGGCGGTCGATCAGGCGACTCGTCAGCGTGGCCTTCTCGCCGGGGCGTCCGCCGCGCTTGACGAAGCCGCCGGGGATCTTGCCCGCCGCGTACTTTCGCTCTTCAAAGTCACAGGTCAGGGGGAAAAAGTCCAGGTTGGATTTCGGCTCCTTGGACATGGTGGCCGTGGCCAGGATGATCGTGTCGCCGTTCTGGAGCCACACGGCTCCGTTGGCCTGTTGGGCGACCTTGCCGGTGCTGATGCGCAGTGTCGCGCCGCACCATTCGGTCTCGACGAATTGTTCCATTGTACTCCTCATAATCCCGGCAACGCAATGCCTGGGAACGCCATCGGCCTAGTCAGGGCCGTCGGGTGGGCGCTCTGTCCCACCCCCGAAAACGAGACAGGCCCCCCTGCGACAATGTTCGCGGGAGGCCTGTGTGACTTCGCGCCGCGAGGGCGGCAAGGACCTACAGCCGGCTGCGGATGCCGAGCTTGCCCACCAGCGCGCGGTAGCGGTTGATGTCTTTGGCCGCCAGGTAGTTGAGCAGGCGGCGGCGACGCCCGACCTGCACCAACAATCCGCGACGCGAGTGGTTGTCGTGCTTGTGAAGTTTCAGGTGTTCGGTCAACGTGTTGATCGACGCGCTCAACAGCGCGATCTGTACCTCGGGTGAGCCGGTGTCACCGTCTTTGATCTTGTTTTCGCCGATTACGACGTCTTTTTGTTCTTTGAGCAGAGCCATGCTGGTTTAGACTGCCGCCTCCTACGTATTAATCCCTGTGTGATTTGTCGATGAGTATAGCACAACAGGGGACGAAAAGTCAAGACCGGCCCCGCGTCTTGGTGACGACCGCAGCCATGTGACCGTCCTCGACGGCTTGGACGCCGTCGGCCTGGCCGGTCTCCTGCGGCTTGTCGATCTGGTTGTGCGTCTCCGGTTTCCGGCTTTCGTTCCTGGCGACGTTCGCCAGCAGGCCGTCGGGAAGGCCCTGCCAGAAGCGGTATAAATGAACCATCG
Source organism: uncultured Armatimonadales bacterium (assembly GCA_964249295.1). GTDB lineage: Bacteria > Armatimonadota > Armatimonadia > Armatimonadales > Capsulimonadaceae > CAZZVX01. The sequence continues at coordinate 2,840 of CAXUCQ010000129.1, forward strand.
TCACGATCGCGAGCGCCGCGATCGGCGCGGCGAACAGCACGCCGACGATGCCGTCCAGTTCCAACCCGGCGAACAGCACGAACAGGACAAGGACTGTGTGCAGCCCCAGCGCCGAGCCGACGAGCTTGGGGTACAGCACCTTGGAGCCGCCCTCGTTGATGACGACAAACAAGACCAGCACCAGGACTGCCGCCACGACCGGATTGTGGAAGTGCGTCGGCCCGACCAGGGCAGCGATGACCGCCGGGATGGCGCCGATGTACGGGCCGAAAACGGGGATCAGTGAGGCGACGACGACGATCAGGCCGATGAGCAGCCACAGGTGAATGCCGATCAGGAGACAGCCGACCGCCGCCAGCGCCCCCATGAGCAAAGCGATGATCAACTGGCCCCGCACAAACCCGCCCAGGATGCGGTTGACGTCCGTTTCCCACAGGTCGGCGCGGGTACTCAAGTCAGTGGGCAGCATCCCATTGAATTTTTCGCGCATGTCCGAAGCGAAGATGAGGAAGTACAGGGCGATCAGCAAAACGATGATGGACTCGGTGGCGTCACTCGCGCCGCGCTTGACGTAAGGCAGGGCGTCCACCTCCGCCTTCTTGAC
>CAXUCQ010000129.1:3453-7573 GCA_964249295.1 uncultured Armatimonadales bacterium
GTTGACGTCGACCTCCCACAACTCTGCGTGGGGGCGCAGGCTGTCCGGGAGCAGTTGGTTAAACTTGACGCGCATCTCGCCGGAAAACAGCAGGAAATACAGCGCGATCAGCAGGACGATCAGCGACTCGCCGATGTCCGTGACCGACTGACGCACGAACGGCAGCGTCACACGCCCTGCCGTCGCCGCAAAGGCCCGCAGCTCCGCCGGCGGGTGCTGGATCGTGTCGACGGTGCTGAAGTGGATGTTCCGGGCCGCAAGCTTCTGATCGACGCCCGCCGCCAGCGCCATGCCCCGCGCCCGGTAGGCGGGCGCGTCGTGCGTGACCAGAGACACCTGCGACGCGAGATGGCCGCCCAGCGAAGCCACGCCGAGGCCGATGATCGCCAGCACCCCGATGAAGACCAAGACGACGCTGAGTTCGCGCTTGATCTTGCCCTTCTGCAAAAGGCTGACCAGAGGGTCCAGCGCATAAGCCACCAGGCCGCCGAGCGCGAACAGCAGAAGCGTGTGGTGGATCGTCATCGCCAGCCGGACGCCGACGGCGACGAAGGCGAACAGCAGCAGCGTCGTGGCGACGAAGACGAGCAGTCGGTTCCATTTTTCCATGCCGCCTTTTACCCGGCAAGCACGAAAACTACACGGAAGACGCACGGCTCGCCGCGCTAAAGCAGCGCCGCGACCTCGGAAACATCCCGCTCGATCTGAGCCACGAGGGCGGGCAGCGAGTCGAAGCGCGCCTCGTCGCGCACCTTCTGCCGGAAGTCCAGGCCGAGCGCCTGCCCGTAAAGGTCGTCGGCGAAGCCGTCCATCAGGAACGCTTCGATTTTCTGCCGCCCGTCCTGGTCCGTCGTCGGGTTCGTGCCGACGCTGACGGCGGACCGCATGGTCCGTCCATCTTCCAGCACGGCGTAAGCGGCGTAAACGCCGTTCCCCGGCAGCAACTGCCTCGGCTGGAGCGGGACGAGATTCGCGGTGGGGTAGCCCAGCGTCCGCCCCAGGCGCTTACCCGACACCACCCGGCCCTGCACAACGAAAGGATGTCCGAGCAGACGAAGCGCGGCCGGCAAGTCTCCCTGCGCGACAAGCCCCCGCACTTGCGTGCTGCTGATGCGCTCGCCGGACAGCAGGATCGGCGGCACGACCGTGACCGCGAAGCCGTCCCGCGCCCCAGCCTCGACCAGAGTCGTGACCGTGCCGGCGCGCCCCTTCCCGTAGCAAAAGTCCGCGCCGACCAGGACGTGACGCGCGCCCAGTTTCGCTTCCAGAACGTCGGCCACGAACTCCTGCGGCGTAAGCGCCGCGAAGGCCGGGTCAAACCGCGCCATGACGACGGCCTTGATCCCGCCCCCATAGGCGTCCATCAGTTCCGCGCGCTGCTGAAGAGAGGAGATGTACGGCGGGGCCTTTTCGGGGTGGAACAGCTCAGAGGGGTGGATGTTGAACGTCAGAGCCAGCGGCGTCAGGCCTTGAGAGTCCCCTTCACGGACGGTCTGATGGAGAATCTCTTGATGGCCGCGGTGGACACCGTCGAAGACGCCGATGGCGACCGCACTCCGCGCGAACGGTGTCGTGATGCTTTCAAGGCCGCGAATCGCTTCGATCATCGGATTACACAAACACTTTGAAGGGCTGAAGCCGCCCATCGTCCGCCCGCCCCAGCGCCAGCAGCAGGTCGGCGGCGGTGACGATGCGCGCGACCGTTCCCGGCGTCAGAGCGGTCGGCAGCGAGCGACCGTGCCGGATGTCTTCTTCCTGATCGTCCGTGACCTCTTGGAACGGCAGAGTCGCCAGCGCCGCCGAGGGCCTCGTCAGCAGTCCCTGCACGTTGGCTTCGTCTATTTCCGCGAGAGGAGTTGACGCCTCGACGGAGAACGCGCCGATGCGCGTCCGGCGCAGAGCGGCCATGTGTCCGCCCACGCCCAGCGCCTGCCCGATGTCCGCGCAGAGGGTACGGATGTATGTCCCCTTCCCGCAGTCGACTTCAATCGTCGCGCGGGCCGCCGCGCCGGGCGAGAAGTCCACAAGGGAGACGCGCCGCACAGACACGGGCCGTGCGGCCCGCTCGACAGTCACCCCCTGACGGGCCAGTTCGTACAGCCGTTTGCCGTCGTGGTGGACGGCGCTGACCATCGGCGGCACCTGCAGGATGTCCCCGACAAACCGCGACAGCGTCTCGCGCAACTGCTGCTCGGTGACATCACCCGTGTCGGCTTCGATCAGGACCGCGCCCGAGGCGTCTTCAGTCGTCGTCGTCCGGCCCAGCGCCAGCGTCGCCCGATAGGATTTCCCCTCGTCGGCCAGAAAATCAGCGATGCGGGTCGCGGGGCCGAGGCAGACGAGCAGCACCCCCGTCGCATCGGGGTCGAGCGTCCCGGCGTGTCCCACCCGCTTCAATCGGGCCAGACGGCGCACGCGCGCGACCACGTCGTGGGACGTCATCCCGGCGGGCTTGTCGATGTTCAGAACGCCGTTCATGCCGACGCCACGGGCGGCAGGACGGCCTGCACAGCCGCGACCACCATCCGTTCCGCCTCCGCGAGCGGCAGGGACAGCGTACACCCCGCCGCCATGCGGTGTCCGCCGCCGCCGAACCGCTGCGCGATCTCGGCGACGTTTACCGTCTCCCGCGCGCGCAGCGAGACACGGATCTTCGCGGCCTCGCCGCCGACGGGCGCCATTTCCCGGAACAGCACGCCGACATCGGCGCCGCGCACGCCCCGGACGTAGTTGACGACGCCCTCCGTGTCCTCGTCCGTCGCGCCCAGGGCGGCAAAATCCTGCGCGGTGATGTGCGCCCAGACCAGACGCCCCTGCGCCGCCTGTGACAACGAGGACAAGGCACGCCCCAGCAGCAATGTCGCCGCATAAGTCCGGTTCTCGAAGACGTTCTCCGAGACGTGCGCGGGAGGGGCGCCGGCTTCGAGCAGGGCGGCGGCGACCCGGAACGTGTTGGGGGTGACATTCTGGAAGCGGAACGAGCCGGTGTCGGTGATGACGCCGGTGAACAGACACGTCGCCGCTTCCGGCGAAAGCGGCAGGCCCATCGCCCGGACCAACCCATAGACGATCTCCGACGTGGACGCCGCTCCGGGATCGAGGATACGGATGTCGCCGAAGGCCCCGGCGAGCACGTGATGATCGATGTCGATTATGCGCCGGGCGCGCGCGATCAGCGGCAGGACGCGGTTGCCGACCCGCGACAGGTCCCCGCTGTCGAGGACGATCGCCAGGTCGAAGGCGGGGATGGGCGTGTCCGTCTGAACTTGAATGGAACCCGGCAGGAAGCCATAGATGTCCGGCACGCCGTCCTGGGACAGCAGCGTCAGGGATTTGCCCAGGGGCGAGAGGGCCAGCGCCAGGCCGAGCATGGAGCCGAGCGCATCGCCGTCGGGGTTGACGTGACACGCCATGACGACGCTTTGGGACGTGCGGATGGCATCAATCGCCTCGGGGATCGTGTCCGACAGCAGCGGGGCCGCGTCCATCGTCACAAGGCCTGCTCCGGCTCGGGGGCGTCCGGCGGCAGCGCGGACGCCCGTTCCGCGTCCTCCCGCCGGACGCGCTCCAGGAGATCGAACATCTGGCTGCCACGCTCCATGGCGTCGTCGTACTTGAAGCTGAGTTCCGGGACATTGATAAAGGCCCGGCGCCGCTTCAGCTCGCCGCGCAGCACGTGGGTCGCGCCCCGCAGCGCCTTCAGTTCGTCCTGACGCGCCTGCTCATCGCCCAGCACGCTGACATAAACGGTCGCGTGCTTCAGGTCCGCCGTGACCTCGACCTCGGTGATCGACAGCAGCCCCTCGCTGAAACGGGGGTCGCGCATCTCGCGCCGGATGACGTCCGACAACTCGGTCCGCAGACTCTCCTGCAGGCGCTGCTTGCGTGTGGCGGGCATGGCGCTCACTCTTCCTTTGACTCTTGCAAAACTACAGCATCTCGATCTCGTAATGACCGAGGTCCACGCGCGGGTCGCGCCCGATATGGTCCACGACCTTGTCCAGCACGGCATTTGCGAAACTGCCGTCGGTCGCCACGACGGCCACGCCTATCGTCGCAGCCCGCCAAAGGTCGTGGCTGCCGACTTCCGCCGCCGAGACGTTGAACTCGTCCGTAGATG
>CAXUCQ010000130.1:0-6264 GCA_964249295.1 uncultured Armatimonadales bacterium
CTGGCAGAGGCGGTGCGCGTCGCTCACCCGCCCCTGCATGTAGGCCGCCTCCGCGTCGGCCAGGAGTTTCGACACGTCGGCGGCGGGCGGCGGCGGGGTGGGCCTCGCCGGCGGCGGGCTGCCGGCGAGCGCGGCGTCATAAGCCCGCCGCCGCTCCGGGTCGCGCAGCACCTGGTACGCCTGGTTGAGACGCATGATCACGGACACCGGCACGTCGCGGGACACGTCCGGGTGACTGCGCTGCACCAGCGCGTGGTAGCGGCGCTTGATCTCGTCCAGTTGGGCGTCGGGACTGACGCCGAGCACCGCGTAGTGTGTCTGGGACGTATTTATCTGAGGTGTGTTCACTCGACAGTCACCGACTTGGCGAGGTTGCGGGGCTGGTCGATCTCGCGGCCCAGGGCGTTGGCGATGTGGTAAGCCAGCAGCTGCATCGGGACGATAGCGAGGACGGGCATGAACGTGTCGTGCGTGGCCGGGACACGGATGATGCTGTCGACGGAGCGGGCGTCCAGTCCCTCGTCGCCGTCCTTCACGACGGCCACGACGATGCCGTCGCGCGCCTTGATCTCTTTGACGTTGGACAGCATCTTGTCGTACAGCGCGGATTGGGTGGCGAAACAGACCACGGACACCCCCGGCTCGACCAGGGCCAGCGGGCCGTGCTTCATCTCCCCGGCGGCATACGCCTCGGCGTGGATGTAGGAGACCTCTTTGAGCTTCAGCGCCGCCTCCATCGACACGGCGTAGTCGAAGCCGCGCCCCAGAAAGAAGAAACTCGACGACTGGGCGAGCTGCTGCCCCAGTTCGGCGATCTCCGTCGTGTCGGCCAGGATCTCGGCGACCTGGGCGGGCAGCGCGACGAGCTGCTCGACATACGCGGCGACCACGCCCGGCCCCAGCTTGTTCTCCAGCTGCGCGACATACAGGCCGATCAGATACAGCGCAATCAGTTGGGTGACGTAGGCCTTGGTCGAGGCGACGGAGATCTCAGGGCCGGCGTAGGTGTAGACGACCTCGTCGGCCTCGCGGGCGATGCTGGACCCGACCACGTTGACGACGGCCAGCGTGGTCGCGCCCTTGCCCTTGGCCTCGCGCAGCGCCGCCAGGGTGTCCGCCGTTTCGCCCGACTGCGAGATGATGATGGCCAGGGTGTGCCGGTCCACGATGGGGTCACCGTAGCGGAACTCGCTGGCGACCTGCACCTCCACGGGGCGGCGCAGCAGGTGCTCGTAGAAGCTCTTGCCGACCATGCCCGCGTGGTACGCCGTGCCGCAGGCGACGATCACGATCCGGTTGAAGTCGATCAACTGCTGGGTCGGCATCGTCAGCTCGGGGAACATGATCTGGCCCGTCTCGGAGATGCGCCCGCGCAGCGTGTCGCGGATCGTCTGCGGCTCCTCGTGGATCTCCTTGAGCATGAAGTGGTCGTAGCCGCCCTTCTCCGCCGTCTGCACGTCCCAGGTCACTTCAAACACGTCGCGGGTCAGCGGCTCGCCCTCCAGCGTCGTCAGGGTGACGCCTCGGGGCGTGATCTTGGCGAAGTCGCCGTCCTGCAGCACAAGCACCCGCCGGGTGTAGCCCATGACGGCGGGGATGTCCGACGCCAAAAAGTTCTCCCCCTCGCCCAGCCCGATGATGAGCGGGGAGGCCGTCTTGGCGGCGTAGATCGTGTCCGGCTCCTGCTCCGAGACCACGCAGATGGCGTAAGCGCCGGTCACTTCGGCCAGCGCGGCGCGCACGGCGGACTCCAGCCCGCGCCCGTCGCGCGCCAGGTGCGACTCGACCAGATGGGCCAGAACTTCGGTGTCCGTGTCGCTGTGGAACGCATGGCCCGCGGCCAGCAGGCGCTCCTTCAGGTCCAGATAGTTCTCGATGATGCCGTTATGAATCAGCGCTAATCTGCCCGTGCAGTCGGAGTGGGGGTGGGCGTTGCTGTCGTTGGGGCGTCCGTGCGTGGCCCAGCGCGTGTGCGCGATCACTGTCCCTTTGGCGGCTTCGAGGCCGTTGAGGCTGCCGCGCAGGTTGGCGAGTTTGCCCTTCTTCTTCAGGACGGTGACGGTCTTCGCCCCCGGCTCGACCACGGCGACGCCCGCCGAGTCGTAGCCCCGGTACTCCAGGCGCTTCAAGTTGTCCAACACCAAACGGACGCTGCCCTCGCGCGCGCCGACGTAGCCGGTGATTCCACACATATCGAAATGCTGACTCCTCTGATGACTATTGGAGGGTTAGTCCCCGTTAGTATACCAGAACTTCGATGCGCCCACACCCTGTAGCCTGAATTACAACTGTGAAAACAAGCACCTTCAGCCCTTGACAGGCAGCCTGGGGCGTGATATAATGCCGAGTGCTGAATTTACCCAATCGCTTGGGTAGGCGCACAAGACTTCAGCCTGCGTGTCGGGAGAGAACGATGACGTCTCGAAAAATCCTGCAGCTTTTTGCAATCGCCACTTTCGCGATCCTGGCGGCGCCGTCGGCGCGGGCGGGCGTGATGCTGGAAGGGTTCTACACCAACGTCCCTTCGCCGGCGGCGGGCGGCGGCAATGTCACCTGGTGGTGGGACAACCTGGCGGCGCAGGCGAACAGCTTCAAGCTGGCCGGCTTCAGCGCCGTCTGGATCCCGCCCGCGCTGAAAGGCGCGGCGGGAGGCTACTCCGGCGGCTACGACCCGTTCGACGACTACGACCTCGGGTCCAAGAACGAGGCAGGGACCACGCCGACCCGCTTCGGCACCCGCGAGCAGCTGGAGCGCTCCGTCGCCATGCTGCGCGCCAACGGCCTGGACGTCTACGCGGACATCGTCGACAACCACCGGGACGGCGATGACGGGAACGGCAACTTCTACTACAGCGACGCCTACGGCAACGCCAAAGCGGGACGCTTCCAGAAAGGCCCCGGCGACTTCCACTGGATCGCCCCCTACAACATCGCCGAAGACCCGGACGTCCCGGACCCCGGCGACGACCAGGCCTACCAGTTCGGGCGCGACCTCGCCCCGATCAACGGCTTCAAGGGTTCGGACGGCCAGGGGTACGCCTATGAAGGGCTGGAAAAGAGCGGCGACTGGCTGACCAAGGCCTTGGACATCCAGGGCTATCGTTTGGACGACGTCAAGGGCATGTCGACGGACTGGCTCCTCCCGTTCCTCAACTACGGCGCGATGGCGGGCAAGTTCGCCGTCGGCGAGTATTACGACGACAACGTCGGCAGCGTTCAATACTGGATCGGCACCGCCATGCAGAACCGGGCGAGCGCCTTCGACTTCAACCTCCGCGACCAGATCGCGTCCATGTGCAACAGCGGCGGCTACTACGACATGCACGGCCTGAGCGGCGCCGGGCTGGTCGCGCAGAACCCCGGCGGCGCGGTGACGTTCGTCGAGAACCACGACACCGACGGCTCCGGCCCGATCACCCAGAACAAGATGCTCGGCTACGCGCTCATTCTGACCTCGCAGGGCTATCCGTGCGTCTTCTACAAAGACTGGAGCACCGACCCCGGCTGCTACGGCCTGAAGAACGGCATCAACAACCTGATCTGGATCCACGAAAAGCTCGCCAGCGGCCCGACCTACCAGCGCTGGCTCGACACCAACGTCTTCGCCTACGAGCGGCCCGGCAACAACGACGGGCGCGACCTGGTCGTCGGCCTCAACGACAACGGCGCCTCGGCCCGCACCATCACCGTGCAGACGAACTTCGGCGCGAACGTCTCCCTTCACGACTACACCGGCCACGAGCCGGACGTTCGCACCAACGGCAGCGGCCAGGCCACCCTCACCATCCCCGCCGACGTCAGCGGCGGCGGCTACGTCTGCTACTCCTGGCAGGGCTACGGCGGCGGCTTCTCCGCCAGCGGCTACAGCGTCACCCAGGAATACGCCGGGGCGCAGGACCTGGACCTCAAGCCCGCCGACAACACGGCGCAGATTCAAGTCTGCCGCGTCTGGGCGGCCAAAGGCACTTCCGTCAGCGGCGCGCTCTATTACGACACCACGGGCTGGACCGCCGGCACCAGCATCGCGCTGGAGCTCGACGACCCGACCCTGGCCAAAGTCGCGGGCGGCACGTATTACGCCGGCACGGCCCAGGGGACGGCCGTCGGCGTCACCGCGAGCCGCACCGGCTGGTACGTCTTCAAAATCCGCTCCTACAACACAACGGCGGCAAACGCCAAGCCCGCGTACTGGCTCCGGGCGACCTACACCGCCCCGCAGAACTGACGGGTTGTTTCAACCCAACCGTTTGGGGTATACTCTGGATTGCAATTGAAACAACGTACCAACGTCATCAGTGGCGGGTCCGAGCCGCACCGCCCACGCGCTGACACGATCCGAACGAGACAAAGGAAAACACTGATGCACAACAAACTGATCCCGGCGGCCATCGCCGCCACGACCCTCCTGCTGCCGCTGGCCGGACACGCCCAGACGTCGCAGACCTACGCCGGAAACGGCAACAGCAGCTTCAGCGGCTACCTCGGTCTGGGGTCGCTGGCGGTCAGTGAGGACGCGACCGGCAACATCACGTTTACGCAGACCGTCGGCGGGATGTACGGACCCACCCAGGGCGGTAACGTTTCCGTCTTCTACATCGATTCTGTTCCGGGTGGTTTGACCGACACGTCCACTCTCATGGACGCCGGCAATGGCGATGGCAAAGCGATCTCCGGGTACGACGGCACCAACCGCTCGGTCGCGACGTTCGCCCCCGGCTTCGGCGCCGACTATGCGGTCGCTTTCCAGGACACCTACCTGGACATCTTCTCCCTGACCAGCGGCCAGCCGACGTACATCACCGGCGTCTCGAAAAACTCCACCGACCCTTTCACGTTCACGTTCCCTTCGACCGACATCGGCCTGACGCCCGTGCAGGGGTTCAGCATCGAAGGCGCCCTGCTCAGCGGTGCGTTCCGCTCCAATGAGGCCATCGGCAGCCTGAACGGCTTCGGCCCCTCGTCCGGCCAGGTCGGTTACGCCCCCGTCACTTACGGGAGCTTCGTTTCGTTCGCCCCAGTGGCTGTGGCGCCCGCTCCCGAGCCGAACAGCGTTGTGTCGCTGCTGATCGGCGCGGGCGCGCTCGGCGGCGCGATCTTGGTCCGCCGCCGCCAGACCGCCTGAGCGAGACCGCGTGACGCTGCGCCTCCCGCTCGACGCTGAGTGGGAGGCGTTTTTCTTGCCCTTCCGCGTCATGCCACGAGGAAAGCGAAAGATGTTTAAGAAGTACCTGCCGACGGCGGCAATCGCCGCCCTCGCTACTCTGATGCCGATGGCCGGCCACGCGCAGATCGTCGTGGATGGGACCGTTGACGGCGCCTACGGCCCAGCCCTCGCCGCCCAGAACGCGCCGACCAACTACGGCAAGAACCTCGGCGGAAAAGCGGCCCCGACCCCAGGCGGGTCCGAACTGGACGCGGCCTACGCCGTCATCAAGAACAAGACGCTCTACGTCATGCTGACGGGGAATCTGGAAAACAACACCAACGTCCTCAACCTGTTCATCGCCACGGGCGCTGCAGGAGGCCAGAACACGCTCCACAACACGGGCGGCGGGACGACCGGGCTGAACGGCCTGACGTTCGATAAAGGCGTTGCGCCCAACTACGATCTGTTCGTCAACGCCACCGCCACCAACCTGTATGCGAGCATCGACACCCTCAACGGCAGAGGGACCAGTGTTTATCTCGGAAACACCGCCACGTTCGGGGCGCGCGCCACAGGGACCCTCACGGGCGGCACCAATCCCTTCAAGGTCCGCGCCGCCCTCAACGACAGCCATGCCGGCGGCAAGGCATCCCCAAAGGTCAAAACAGGCATCGAGTTCGGCATCCCTCTGTCGGCCATCGGAACGCCAAGGGGGCCGATCAGACTCATCGCCTTGATCGCCGGCAAGAAAAACATCGCCGTCTCGAACCAGGCCCTCGGCGGCGCGGGCGCCGGGCTGAACGGCTATCCCAAGCCCAGTGCCGTGAACTTCTCACGGATCGCCGGCAACCAATATTTCACCGTGGCCGCTCCTGCTCGGTAACCGTTTCCGCGATTCAGTGAGGCAAATCATGTTCCGTCTCATCCCGACTGTCCTATTCGGCACCGTCCTGCTGACGCTCACCGGCACAGCCCGCGCGCAGTTGATCGTCGGAGACGGCTTCAACGACGCCACAGGGGCCATCACCAACGACGCCGGCGGGACCGGGTGGCCGAACGACGGCAGCCACAACTGGTTCACCGAGGGCGGGGCGCCCGCCGACCAGGTCACATCGGGC
>CAXUCQ010000130.1:6274-7545 GCA_964249295.1 uncultured Armatimonadales bacterium
GTTTCAGGGAACAAGCTGACCACGCAGGGCGGCGACGCGGGCGCGTTCCGCAACCCCCCGACGGCGTTCGGCGACTACGGAGGGGACAACAACCAGTCGCTCTGGATCGGCTTCCTGGCGGCCAACACGAGCAGCGCCAACCAGAGCGGCTACGCCGGGCTGTCGCTCATCAACGCCTACACCAACAACAACGTCTACACCCAGACCGAGAACTTCTTCGTCGGCCAGATCGACGCGGCGGGTCAGTACGGCTTCGTCAACGATGCCGCCGGCGGCTCCAACCCGATGCCGTTCCTGACGGGGACCGCGACGGACACGACGACGCATCTCCTCGTGCTGGATCTGGAGTTCACGGCCTCCGGCTCGACCGAGGCGAATCTGTATGTCGATCCGACGCCCGGCACGGCGCCCACGGGAGCGCCGCAGGCGACGGAGGACTACACGAACGGCTTCGTGTTCAACCAGTTCCGATTCCAGTCCGGCTCCGCCGCAGGGTACGCCTATAACTTCGATGAACTCCGCATGGGCGGCAGCTACGCCGACATCGCGCCCGTCGCCGCCCCCGAACCCGGCGGCGCGACCGTCCTGGCACTGGGCGGATTTGCCTTAGCGAGCGCGGCCTGGAGGCGACGCCGGAAGCTCAGCCTTTGACTTCACCCGCTCACTGTGCTACAATGCGGCATTATGGCGCGCACCAATCCCAGGACAGACGGGTTTACGCTGATCGAACTACTGGTCGTGATCGCGGTCATCGCCCTGCTCGCCGCCGTCCTGTTCCCCGTCTTCGCCCAGGCCCGCGCCAAGGCCCGTCAAACCACGTGTCTCTCAAACGCCCGGCAGATCGGCCTGGCGCTCTCCCTCTACCAAGACGACTACGACGAGAAACTGATGCCGGGGCATTCCCTCGCGCCCGCCGGCCCGCTGCCGACAGGCGAAACCCCGCAATACTACGGCTGGGCCGGGCCTTGCAACACCTATGCGCGCGCCCCGCAACTCTTCCGCTGCCCGACCGATCCGACCGCGGACGGCCTGATTGCGGGTGAGCCGTCCTACGCCGACACGTACTTCCTGAGTTCCAACGTCGTCGTGACCGACGCCGCCGGCAGCCCCGTCGGCCTGTCCCGCGCCGCCTTCACCGCCCCCGCCCTGACCATCCTCGTCACGGAGAGCACGCTCGGCTACACGCAGCAGACCGTCCGCCTGCAGGACCCCAACGAGACAGACTCCCCCTTCGCCGACAGCTTCTACGCGATCACGTATGACGCCAACCG
>CAXUCQ010000131.1:0-729 GCA_964249295.1 uncultured Armatimonadales bacterium
GGGTTGAATACGGCATAGTTGACGCCCTGCTGCAGCGCACTGGCGCCGTTGTTGGGGCCGACGCTGGCGGACACGCCGTTGACCGTGTCCGTGAAGGCGCGTTCTTGCCCGTCGCTGTCGCCGTCCCCGTCGTTGGACGCCGCGTTGTAGATGTACAGCGTGTAGGCGCCGGGGGTCAGGCCTCGCAGCGTGATGGTCGCGGGGTCGAAGAGGTAGGCCCCCATCAGCCCCTGGTAGGGCGTACCGGCGAAGGGGCTGCCGTCGGCGCCGTCGTTTTCGTCCAGACTGTTGTACCCGCCGTCCGCGCTGTAGTCGAGCGTGACCGAGGTGGTGGCGCCCGATGTGCTCACCAGCGCCTGGCCCGTCCCCGAGCCGTTCGAGAACTGGTTCCACTGGTCGCCCGCCGCGCCGACGGCGGCGGGGCCGGTCTGGTACTGGTCGAGGGTCTCGGCGGAAACGATGTCGCCGCCGATGAACTGGGCGTCGATGTTCTGGGCGCGCGGCCTAGGGCTGCGCGGCGGCCAGGCCCAGGGCGGCGAGGGTCGCCAGGGCGAGGGTCGCATGAGTGCGTGTCATCTGTCGTGTGGCCTTTCTGAGTCGGTCGCGCGTTGTGGCGCGTGATGATGAGTGCGGCGGGGATTACTGCAGAACGCCGGGCGCCCGGCGGGGGCGTCACTGTGATTGTACAGCGGGGGGCGGCCCGTTGTGACGCGGAACGGGGCGTGACAG